>NZ_DAIPZF010000016.1:0-69118 GCF_036782355.1 Cypionkella sp. | reverse complement strand
GTACATCTGATTAGGACGGTATCCCTGAGCAGTGAAATCCCGCGAAACCCAAGGCCCCCGAGGGTCATTATCAGGATTCTTGAATTCTTTTTTTTGTCGTTCGCTTAACGGTAGCAAGTTGACGGTTGCGATGAACAGCTCTTTGGATTTCCCATAGACGAATATGTTCTCATGGCCGTCGCCCAAAGCTGCACGAAAATCTGGAGATGTCCTTTTTTGCCAAACAACATTGGCAACAAAATTCGCCCGCCAAAAAACCTCATCCATAATCACTTTCAGATAATGCGCCTCCCGATCATCAATACTGACCCAAATCGACCCATCCTCTGCCAACAACTCGCGCAACAACTCCAGCCTAGGCCACATCATCGCAAGCCATTGCGAATGTTCCAGATTGTCGTCGTAATGCTCGAACGCGGACCCCGTGTTATAGGGCGGGTCGATATAGATGCACTTCACTTGCCCCGCATAGAACGGCAGCAGCGATTTCAGCGCGGCAAGGTTGTCGCCTTGGATCAGCATATTGCCCGTGTCGCGGTCGCCGTAGCCCAGACTTGGCACCTCTTCCAGCAGTCGGTACGGCACCTTTTCCGTGGCCCGCACATCCTGATCCCGCGTCAGCCACCGCAATGTGGGCATTCTTCACCAATCCAATCAATTACACTTCAGCAACAATACCCTTTCGTATATGTTTATTGAGTCTTTGTGATATGTGCAAACCGATTTGCAACTTGCGGAAGACTGAAAAGGGGTGCCAGATCGGCCTTGTTTGGCGGAAATGTCACCACAGCGCGGGATCAGGCGCGACACAGTTTTTATAGGGCTGGCACCGCATTGGCTGATAATCGGGGCCTGCGCTGCACTTTGCGCTGCCCATCTGCCGCTGGCGCAACGGCAGACAAAATGACTTTGCAGCCATTACAGGATGTGCTGCAACCGGCCAAATCAACCGCCCTGCTGCCTGCGCCAAAGCCTATTTGCGCGACCAAGGCCAGCGCGAGCCTTTCGAAGCGGTCAGCGCCGTGTTGGCCTCGGCGAGAGCTGCGGTTAATCTTTCTGCCTGTTGCCGCCAAGCATCCCTTTCTGCCTTTGTCTCGGCCAAAGCCTCTTCCAGCTGCCTTAACTTGCCGTGTAACGCATAGGCAGTGCTGGGGGTTTCGTGGGCGGGAGGCGTTACTGTAACGTCACGAACGGCTTTAGGGGGTGTCGATATTTGGTAGAGCCTGACCTTGCCCTGCGCCAGATTTTGAGGCGCAAGTGGTTCGGGGTTTAAGGGCTTTACGGTAACGTCATGAACGGGCGTTAGGGCTGGGAAAACCTGAAAAAGCGCGACAGGGTCGATCTCAAACCCACCCCGGTCTGTCTTTTTGGCTGGGATAAGCCCGTTCCGGATCGCCCGCGTGATGGTTGGCACGCTTTTCCCTGTTGCCTTGGCGGCCTGTCCTGCACTTAATTTCATGCTGTAACGCTACCCTGTTTCGCCCTAAAGCTGACTTTAGTCGTTACTGTAATGCATTAGGGTTGAAAAGTAGAGCAGATTTTTCGGCTGGTGCGCGGTGCAGAGCAAAGGGGGCGCCCGATATCTCGGGCGCCCGATTGGTTTAGTTCAACGACTCGGCACGCTCGGCGTCGACGATGGTTTGGGCTTTGGCAACCGAAGCCTCGAAGGAGGCCAGAACCTCTGGGCCGCCTTTGACATTGGTTTTAAACCAATCCATCACAGGCGCGACAGATGCCTTGAAGGCGGCTTTTTCTTCGGTGGTTGGCACGTAAACTTCACCGCCAGCGGCTTTGAAATCGGCATAGGCTTGGATTTCTTTGCGCTTGGGGCTGGCGAAAGTCGCCTGTTGCAGCGCCGAGAAGCCGTCGACCACGATCTGCTTTTGCGCATCGGTCAGCGACATAAAGCGGTCTTGGCCCATCCACCAGAAGGCACCCATATAAGAATGGCCGTCCAGCGTCAGGTATTTCAGGCCTGCATCTGGGAACTTCATCGACATGATGTCGGTGATGCCGTTTGCGGTGCCTTCCACCACGCCGGTTTGCAGCGAGGTGAACAGCTCTGGCCATGCGATCGGGGTCGGCGAGGCGCCAAGCGTGGTGGCCACGAACTGCGGCAGATCAGCTGGCACGGTGCGCATTTTCAGGCCGGCCAGATCGCCCGGACCGCTGACGCGCTTTTTGGTATTGGCATAGTTGCGCCAGCCGCCGGTGTTGCCGACGGTCATCAGACGGATCTTGTCGCCCGAATCCTTCAGCGCCATTTCGCGCAGGGTTTTGGTGAAATCAGTCTGGGTCAGCGCTGCTTCGGCGACGCGGTCATCCGACATCAGATAGGGCAGATCCAGCACCTGAATATAGGGGAACAGCCCCGCAGCCCCGCCCGAGGTCGAGATATAGACGTCGATCGAGCCATCGGCGACGCCTGCCAAGCATTCATCGCCCTTGGCGCAAAGCTGGGTGCCGATGAACAACTCGACCTTGATCGCACCGTTCGAGGCGTTCTCGACATAGTTCTTGAACACCACCAGACCGTCATAGTCTTCGTCGTTTTCATTCGAATTGGCGGTGGCGCGCAGGGTGATCTCTTGTGCCATTGCAGCGACAGAGGTCCCCATCATCAGGCTGGCCAAGACCAGCGATTTTAGTGTTTTCTTAAGCATTGTCTTCTCCCTGTTTAAACACGTCTGTTAGTGGACGAAGCCAAAGATCCTTGGCACCGTCAGGCTTAGGGCGGGGAAGTAGGTGATCAAAAAGATCACCAGAACTTCGACCGCCAAAAACGGTAGGGTGGCGCGTGCGATGGTTTCCACGCGCAAACCCGAGACCGAGGAGGTGACAAACAGCACCAATCCCATCGGCGGGGTCAGCAGGCCAACCGTCAGGTTGACCGCCATGATGATGGCAAAATGCACCGAATCGACACCCAAAGAGGTGAAGATCGGCCCCAAGATTGGCCCCAAAATGATGATCGCGGGGCCGGCATCCAGAAACATGCCAACAATGAACAGCAAGATGTTGATCAAAAACAACAGGATCAACGGGTTGTCTGACAGGCCAAGGATGATGCTGGCCAGCAGTTCGGGGGTATGGGACAGGCTGGCGACGGTTTTGAACGCCATCGCAGCCCCCACCAGCAAAAGCACCACGGCCGAGGTCATGCCAGCGCGGGTCAGCACATCGGGCAGGTCAGACCATTGCAGCGTGCGCATCACAAACAGGCCGATCAGGGTGGAATAACCCACCGCGATGGCGGCGGCCTCGGTTGGAGTGAAAACGCCGCCCAGAATGCCGCCCAGGATGATTACAGGCGTCATCAGCGGCCAGATCGCCTTAAGGCTGGCTTGCCCCCGCTCGCCCCATGTGGCGCGGCGGGTGGCGGCGGGCAGGTCGTAGTGATCGGCCATGAAATGGATCAGCAGCATCAGCCCGCCGCCGATCATGATGCCCGGCACGATACCGGCCAAAAACAGCGCCGCCACGCTTTCGCCCATCACATAGGCATAGATGATCATGATCCCCGAAGGCGGGATGATCGGACCGATGATCGAACTTGCCGCCGTCACCGCTGCGGCAAAGCTGCGGGTGTAGCCTTGCTTTTCCATCGCAGGGATCAGCATTGACCCCAAGGCCGAGACATCGGCCACCGCAGAGCCCGAAAGCCCGGCAAACAGCATCGACGACAGCACATTGACATGCGCCAGCCCGCCGCGCAGGTGGCCAATCATGGCTTGGCTGAATTCAACCAGCCGCAGGGTGATGTTCGAGCGGTTCATCACCTCGCCCGCCAGCATAAAGAAGGGGATCGCCATCAGCGGAAAGCTGTCCATGCCGTTGTAGATATTGCGATAAAGCAGCACGATGTCGCGGGTTTGCCCATTCATCCACAGCAAAATCGCCGGGGCTGCGATCAGGCCAAAGAACACCGGCAGACCCAGCAGCAGCAGAACCAAGAACAGCGGCAGGAAAAATGACAGCATCTATTCGCTTCCCATCACTGCGGCATCGGCGATCAGCACCAGCTGCGCCTCTTGGCCAAATAGGGTCGCGGTGGCGCGCAAGATCAGCTCGACACAGACCGAAATCAGCAGGCCAAGCCCAACGACAAGCGAGGCCATCATCCACGCCTTGGGCACTTTGACCCAAGTTGAAAGATCAAGGCTGTTTGGCACCGACAGGCTGTCGGTGGCAAAGCGCCCGCCAAGGCCGGTGGTTTCCGACCAGCCGATTTGCAGCCCGATCACCAGCACCGCCAAAGACAACAGCAAGAGCAAGATGGTCAGCAGGGCGGCAGGGCGGCGGGGCAAAAACCGCACCAGCATCTCGATCGAGACAAAGCCGCCGCGGCGAAAGGCGGTGGGGGCCATCAGCCCAGCCATCCACAGCATCAAAAATCTTGCGGCCTCTTCTGGCCAAGGCAAAGCGCTGCTTAAGACATAGCGGAAAAACACTTGCAGCAAAATCGCAACCACCATCAGGGCGACGCAAAAAGCGCCAAGACGGCGACCAAGCGTCAGCAGGGCGGCATTCACCGCCCCCAACCCATTGGTCAGACCCAATAAGGCGCTCATCGCGCTCCTCCCCAGTTGCGCCACCCCGAAATGGGGTGATGCCTCGCTTAGACCTTGGCGGAAAACCCGCCGTATTGGCCCTTTTTAAACACCAGCCCTGCAACATCGCGCTGGCTGGCGCGCAGCACTTGGCCCACGACGATCAGATGATCGCCTCCTTCGTGGGTTGCGTGCTGCACACAGTCAAACCGCGCCGCGGCGGTGGTCAGCACCGGCACGCCCTCGGCGTTGATCTCGTGGTCCAGCCCGTCAAAACCGGCGCCGCCGCGCATAAAGCGGGCGATGATGTCGTGTTGATCCTCGGCCAGAATATGGATGGTGTAATGCTGCGCCACGGCAAAATGCGGATAGCGCGAGGCCGATTTCGACGGCGACCAGATCACCAAAGGCGGGTCCATCGACAGGCTGGAAAAGCTGTTGGCGACAAAGCCCATCGGGCCCTCTGGCCCGGCGATTGTCACCAAGGTGACGCCGGTGGCAAAGCAGCCCAAAGCGTCGCGAAAGGCGCGGGCGTTGGCGGCGTCGGGGATAAAGGTAAAGCCGTCAGGCAAAGCACCATCCGCCATCATGCCACCTCGCGCCCAAGGGCGAGGCTGTAAAGCTCGAACCAGGTTTGGCGGTCCATTGCAATTTTGGTGGCATCCGACAGGCTGGCGATACGGGCCAAGGAATTGGTGCCCATCACCGGCAAAATCTGTGCGGGGTGGCGCAGCAGCCAAGCCACGGCAACCGCGCTCCAATCCGTGCCATGCTCGTCGCCAATCGCGGCCAGACGGTCGCGCAGCTTGGTGTCGGCTTGCGACAACAACTGCCCCCCTGCCAGCGGCGACCAAGCCATCAGCGGTTGGCGGTGCTGTTGATGATAGGCGACATCGCCATTGGTAAAGCCCTGATGCGCCATCAGGCTCAGTTCGATCTGGTTGGTGACAAGCGCAGACTGCATCCCCGATTGCAGCAAGGCCACATCATAGGGCCGGAAGTTCGACACCCCAACCGCACGGACTTTGCCGGCGGCAACCAAGGCGTCAAGCGCTGCTCCGGTTTCCAGAGGGTCCATCAGCGGATCGGGGCGGTGGATCAGCAAAAGGTCAATGGTTTCAATCGCCATCTCGCGCAAAGACGCCTCGACCGAGGCGTTGATATGCGCGGCAGAGGTGTCGTAATACTTGACCCGCGCGCCCGAATGGCGACCGACGGGGGCGATGATATCGCATTTGGTGATGATCTGCATTTGCGCGCGCAAGGCAGGGGCGGCGCGCAGGGCAGCCCCCAGCAGCGTCTCGGCGGTATAGCCGCCATAGATATCGGCTTGGTCAAAGCTGGTGATGCCTTGGGCCAAGCAGGCCTCGATCTTGGCTTGCACATGCGCGGGCGAAGTATCGGCATCATCGCCAAGCCGCCACATGCCGTAAACCAGCCGCGACAGCTCGATCGTGCCTAGGGTAACCCGTTCCATTAGCGTCTTTCTCCGATGCCCAAGGGCGTTTGGGGTGTGCTGGCCGGAATGCGGCCATATTCTTGTGGCAGCGAGCAGGTTTTCAACTGCGGCAGCACTTTTGTTCCAAAGTGATCGGCCTCATCCAGATGCGGGTAACCCGAGAAGATAAAGGCACGGATGCCCATTTTTTGATAGGCCTCGATCTTGGACATAATCTGATCTGTCGATCCGACCAGTGCCGCACCGCAGCCAGAGCGCGCACGACCGATGCCTGTCCACATATGCGGTTCGATATAGCCAAATTGATCGGCCAATTCGCGCGCCCGTGCCTGATGGGCAACGCCAAGGCTGATGCTGTCATGCGCGCGGTCGCGGATCAGGGCGCCATATTCATCGTCAAGTTTCGAGGCGATATGCTCGGCATAATCTTTCGCCTCGGCTTCGGTGTCGCGCACGATCATATGCACGCGCAGCCCGTAATCCAGCGTGCGGCCATGGGCCTCGGCGCGGGCGTGGACATCGCGCATGCGCTGGGCCAATTGCGCCATCGGTTCGGGCCACATCAGATAGACATCGCATTGCGCGCCGCACAGTTCCAACGCATCGGGCGAGTAGCCGCCGAAATACAACAGCGGCCCGCCGTTTTGCTGATAGGGCTTGGCCGGATCGGTCGGCACGCCTTTGAACTGATAGACCTCGCCGTCGTGGTCGATGGTGTCGCGCGTCCAGGCTTGGCGCAAGATCTGCACCACCTCGTGGCTGCGCTTGTATCGAAAGGCCGAAGAGGCAACCTCGCCGGGAAAATCTGAAGAGATCACATTCAGCGTCAGACGGCCTTTCAGCATATGATCCAGCGTCGCCACGGTGCGCGCCAGCATGATCGGCTGCATCTCGCCGCAGCGGATGGCGGCAAGGAAATTGATGCTTTCGGTGATCGGGGCGCAGCCTGCGACAAAAGACAGCGTGTCTTGGCCGACCTGAAACGACGAGGGGCAGAGGATATTGCGAAAACCATGCCCTTCGGCGCGTTTGACGATGGCCGAGCAATGCTCCCAGCTTGAACGCAGATCGCCGTTGGGCACGCCAAGATAGGCGTAATCATCCGAGCAAAGGGCGGCAAACCAACTGATTTCGGCCGCAGTCAGATCGGGGGATGTGATCGGCACGATGGTCATTGATTCTCTCTTTCGCAGAGTCACCTTTTCTCTTGCGTAACACCCACTTTGATGTAGATCAATACTGTATCAATTTTCCAAGAGGAATGCAGATGGCCGCAGCAGGGTCATTGCCGCTTTACCAGCAGATCAGCGAATTGCTGATCCGTGACATCGCCTCTGGGCGGCTGATCGAGGGCGAGCGTCTGCCGCCCGAACGCGATATGGCGGCAGATTTGGGCATTGCGGTCGGCACCCTGCGCCAAGCCCTAAAGGATCTGACGGCCAAGGGCCTATTGGACCGCGTGCAAGGTTCGGGCAATTACATCCGCGCTAAGGCGGATCCTGCCTCGGTTTACGCCTTGTTTCGATTAGAGCTTTTGTCGGGCGGCGGGCTGCCAACGGCGCAGGTTTTGTCGGTGGACCGTGTCGCCAAAGACCCCGCCTTGCCCGCCTTCGGCAGCAGTGATCAGGGCCACCGCATTCGGCGGTTGCGGTTCTTGTCGGGCAAGATCGCGGCGGTGGAAGAGATTTGGCTCGATGGCGATTACATCGCGCAGATCCCGATCGGGGATTTATCGGAATCGCTCTATCTGTATTATCGCCAAAAGCTGGGGCTTTGGATCGCGCGGGCCGAAGATGGCATCGGCCAAGCGGCGCTGCCGGATTGGTCGCCACCCAGCTTTCCGCATCTGGCGGGCAGCGCTTTGCCGTTTATCACCCGCCTCAGCTGGGGCCAAGATGGCCGCGCGGCAGAGGCGTCCTGGACATGGTATGACCCCAATGTTGTGCGCTATGTCGCACGGCTTAAATAAGGAAAACTTAGGTGAAATCAGTTCGCTACGGGATTATTGGCTGTGGAATGATGGGGCAAGAGCATCTGCGCAACATAGCGCTTTTGCCCGATGCCGAGGTGGTGGCGATTTTCGAGCCAGACGCAGGCATGCGCGCGCGGGCGCAGGCCTTGGTGCCTGCGGCGAAAATGGTCGGGTCTTTGGCCGAGGTGCTGGCCGAAGCGGCGGTGAACTGTCTGCTGATCGTCTCGCCCAACCATATGCACCTTGGCCAGCTGGAAGAAATCGCGCGGCTGCGGCCCTTGCCGGTGCTGGTGGAAAAGCCGCTGTTCACCGACGAGGCCGATGTGGCGCGGATGGCGGCGCTGCGGGCCAGTTATCCCGCGCCGATTTGGGTGGCGATGGAATACCGCTATATGCCGCCGGTGGCGCATCTGATCCGCGAGGCGGTTGCCGCCACGGGGGGCATCAAGATGCTGTCGATCCGCGAGCATCGCTTTCCGTTTTTGCAAAAGGTCGGCGATTGGAACCGCTTTAACCGCAACACCGGCGGCACTTTGGTGGAAAAATGCTGCCATTTCTTTGACCTGATGCGGTTGATTGCGGGCTGTGATCCGGTGCGGGTGATGGCCTCGGGCGGGCAGGCGGTGAACCATCTGGACGAGGTTTATGACGGCGAGACCTCGGATATCTGGGACAATGCGCATGTGATTGTCGATTTTGAAAACGGCATGCGGGCGATGCTAGAGCTGTGCATGTTCGCCGAAGGCGCGCGCTATCAAGAAGAGATCGCGGCAGTGGGCCCCTTGGGTAAGATCGAATGTCTGGTGCCCGGGCCGGGGCGGTTCTGGCCTGCGCATCTGGGCGCTGCCCCGGTGCCGCAAGTGGTGGTCAGCCCGCGCAATCCCGCAGGGCCAAGGGTGCTGGAGGTGCCGGTGGACCCGAATTTGCTGGCCGCAGGCGATCACAACGGCTCGACCTTTTATCAACACGCGGGCTTTGCCCAAGTGGTGGCCAAGGGCGGCGTGCCAGATGTAACGCTGCAAGACGGCTGGTGGGCGGTGGCGCTGGGCAAGGCCGCGCAGATATCAGCCCGCGAGGGGCGGGTGATTGGCACCGCAGAGCTGCGCGCTCTTGGGCCGCAGTAAAGCCGCTTTGGCGAGCAAGGCCGCGGCGTTTTTCCGACCTAAATCTGCACGCGGCACCAGACCGCATCATGATCCGAGAGCGGCTTGCCCTCTGGAGTCAGGGCTGCGATCAGGGCTTTGTCTTGCAGATGCAGGCCCCTTGTGCCCAGCCAATCCAGTTTCATTTGTCGGGTCGGGTGCGGGGTGATCAGGCTTGGGCGGGTGGTCATGCCAGCTGGCGTGGCTGACCACGCATAGCCCCTTGCGCTGGCCTGCGCAAAAAGCGTCTCGGCGCGCCAATCGAAATCGGGCGGCATGTGGTTTCCTGTGTTCAGATCGCCACCGATCAAGACCGGCAGATTTGGCGCAAAGGCTTCGATCTGGTCCAGCAGCAGGGTGAACTGCGCCGCACGGTGCTTGGCATCGGCATTGCTTTCCAGATGGGTCGAGACAACGCAGATCTCGCCCATCGTGGTCGCCACCACCGCCAGCAGCGCCATCCGGCCACCAACACGCGGCTGATCGGGGTCGGCCTCCAACTCGTCTGCGGAAAACCAATGGCCGTGATCGTCCAGCCGCAGCATGGTCACGCGAGCAAAGGGCGCGCGGGAGAGGATCGCATTGCCGTGCCAGCCGTGGGCGTTGAACCTGTCGGTGCAAAACGCCCGCTCGGTTGGGCCGCCCAGATCAAGCTCGTGGAATTCGACGCCAAAGGCATAGACCATGCCCAAAGCCTGCGCCATGGCTTCGGTGGTATGGCGCTGGGCGGTGCGAGCCATGCCGTGGTCAACTTCGGAAAGCAAAACAATATCAGGTGCATAGCTTGCCAAAAGATCGGCGCTTTCTTGCGGAAAGAGGCAGCGCTCGACGTTCCAAGCCGCGATCGAGATCTCTGGCCCCAGCTGCGGCACAGCTGCGGTTCCGCCGGTTTGCACCGCTGACATCGCGGGCAATTCAGCCAGCAAGGCGCGGTGGCTGGCGGCTGTACGCGGTGCGGCCAGAATGCGAGCGCGCTGATCGGCGGTGACATCGGGCAGGGCGGAGACAACCATACTCACAGCCGCACCCCAGTGTCTGCGGCAAAGAGCGACAGCGTCTCGGGCTTGAAACTGGCGCGCAGCGGGCCGGTGCTTGCGGCGATGTCTTTGCTGACATGCAGGCTTATCGGCTGTCCCAACAGGCTGCCATGCAACAGCCGATGCGCGCCCAATTCCTCGACCAAAGCGATGTCCAGCATCAGCGGGCCAGCGGCGTCAGGCGTAATGTCCTCGGGGCGCAACCCGATCACCACCGCGCCCGAAGCCGCCTTGGGGGCCGCAGCAAGCCTTAGATCACCAATCTGTGCCATGCCGTTCAAAATCTCGCCATGCAGCAGGTTCATCGGCGGCGCGCCCATAAACGAGGCCACAAAGGTGGTGGCAGGGCTATGATAAATTTCGGAGGGGCTGCCGATCTGTTCGATGCGGCCTTCGTTCATCACGATAATTCGGTCGGCCATGGTCATGGCTTCAACCTGATCATGCGTGACATAGACCGATGTGACGCCAAGGCGGCGCTGCAAGGCTTTTATTTCAATCCGCATCTGGTTGCGCAATTTGGCATCAAGGTTCGACAGCGGCTCGTCAAACAAAAACAGCGCCGGATCGCGTACAATCGCGCGCCCCATCGCCACCCGCTGCCGCTGGCCGCCCGACAACTGCGACGGCTTGCGGTCAAGATAATCGTCCAGGTTCAGCAGCGCCGAGGCCTCTGCCACCTTTTGATCAATCTGCGCCTGCGGAATTTTGCGGTTCTTCAGCCCGTAGCCGATGTTTTTGCGCACGCTCATATGCGGATAAAGCGCGTAGTTTTGAAACACCATCGCAATGTCGCGGTCGGCTGGGTCGATGTGGTTGACCAAGCGCGCGCCGATGTGCAGATCGCCTGCGCTGATGTCTTCCAGCCCTGCAATCATCCGCAGCATCGTCGATTTGCCACAGCCCGAAGGGCCAACCAGCACGATAAATTCGCCATGCGGAATCGAAAAGCTTGCCGGATGAACGGCGGTAACGCCGTTGGGATAGGTCTTGGTGATGCCAGAAAGCGTGACCTGAGCCATAAAAATAGTCCTTATTTATCCGATTCCGTCAGACCTTTGACGAACCAGCTTTGGAAAAAGACGACGATCAGAACCGGAGGCAAGATCGCGATCAGGGCCAGCATATTGGCGCGGCCATATTCGGGGATCTGGTTGCCTTCCAGCATCTGGGTGATTTGTTTGATGCCGCGCACAAGGGTGAACATGCCCTCGTCGGTGGTGATCATGGTGGGCCAAAGATATTGGTTCCAACCGTAGACAAACATGATGATGAACATCGCAGCCACCATGGTGCGCGACAGCGGCACAAGGATGTCGAAGAAGAACTTCACCGGCCCCGCGCCATCTATGCGCGCGGCCTCGACCAGCTCTTCGGGGATCGAGCGAAAGTATTGCCGGAAAAAGAACGTCGCCGTGGCCGAGGCGATCAGCGGCACGATCAGACCTTGATAGGTGTTCAGCATCCCCAGCTTTTGCACGATTTCGTAAGAGGGCAGGATACGCACCTCGAGCGGCAGCAGCAGGGTGGTGAAGATCATCCAGAAGGCAAAGCTGGCAAAGCGCAGCCGGAAATAGACGATGGCATAGGCCGCCATCATCCCCAGCACAATCTTGCCAATGGCAAAGCCAAAGCCAAGGATCAGCGAATTCCATAGCATATTCAGACCAGTATTGGCACCGGCAAAGCCGTCAGCTTTCAGCATCGCTTTCAAAAAGTTGTCGTCCAATTGGCTGCCAAAACTCAGGCCCGGCCCGTTTTTCATATTCACCAGATCGGGCATCGAGGTCATCTGCAACAGCATCAAGACCG
Organism: Cypionkella sp.; assembly: GCF_036782355.1. Lineage (NCBI taxonomy): Bacteria > Pseudomonadati > Pseudomonadota > Alphaproteobacteria > Rhodobacterales > Paracoccaceae > Cypionkella > Cypionkella sp. Next base: position 57,146 of record NZ_DAIPZF010000016.1, on the reverse strand, counting down.
GCAGCATCATGAACAAAGATCCGATGATCAGGATCACATGATCCAGCACGGTCGACAGGCGCAGGCGGGGCTTTTGCATGGCAGATCCTTAGGTGTAATGGATGCGGCGTTCGACAAGCCGGAACTGCGCGATGGTCATCGCCAGCACCAAGACCATCAAGATCACCGATTGCGCAGAAGAACCGCCCATGTCGTTGCCGCGAAAGCCGTCAACATAGACTTTATAGACCAGCGTCATCGGGTTGTTGCCCGGCTCGCCTTTGACCAAAGTGTCGATCACGCCAAAGGTGTCGAACAGCGAATAGGTGATATTGGTGATCAGCAGGAAAAATCCTGTCGGTGCCAGCAGCGGAAAGGTGATGTCCCAAAACCGCCCCGAGGCCGAGCGATTGTCGATCAGCGCCGCCTCGCGCACCGACTTCGGGATCGATTGCAGGCCGGACAGAAAGAAGATGAAGTTCACCGGAATCTGTTTCCAAACCGAGACCAGAACCATCGCAAAGGCGGTGTCATAGTAGTTGACGCCCAGTTTGAAATCCCAGCCCAGCATGGTCAGAAACCGCGTCAGCGGCCCCCAGCTTTGGTTGAACAGGATAATTCCCATCACCCCTGCCACGGGTGGGGCGACAGCATAGACCCACATCAGCGCGGTGCGATAGGCCTTGGCGCCCTTGATCACCTTATCGGCCTTGACCGCCAACAACAGCGCAATCGCCAGCGAAAGAAACGTTACAAGCAGGGAAAACACCACCGTAAAGCTTGCCGCGCGCGCATAGGGGGCAGACTTCCACAGCGAGGTGTAATTGGCAAAGCCGACAAAGGTCTCACTAAAGCCAAAGGGGTCTTGCAGATAAAAAGACGAGGTCAGCGCGTGCCATGCGGGCCAATAAAAGAACACCACGATGATCGCCATCTGCGGCAAAAGCAGCAGGATCGGCAGCCAACGGTTGGTAAAAGCGGCGCGTTTCATGGGGCTGTCCTTTAAAAGATAGGTGGCCGCAAGCTGCGGCCACCCGAGGTGTTACGATTACTGCGCTTGGGTCTGTGCGAACTTGGCCAGCAGGTCGTTGGCTTCGGTTTCGATGGTGGCAAAGCCTGCATCAACCGTGGTCTCACCGCCCAAGATGCGACCGAATTCACGGTTCATCACGTCGCGGATTTGCACATAAAAGCCCATGCGATAGCCCTTGGTATTGGCGCCGGCTGGCAAGGAAAGCTGCTGGATACCAACTTCGGCAGCAGGGGCCTTGGCGTAATAGCCATCAGCCTTTGCCATCTCATAGGCGGCCGTGGTGATCGGCACATAGCCGGTCTCGCGGTGCCACATGTACTGCACTTCGGGCGAGGTCAGATATTTGAAGAAGGCCGCGGTGGCTTTGTTCTCTTCTGCCGATTTGCCCGACATCGCAAACAGCGACGCGCCGCCGATAAAGGTCTGGGTTGGCTCTTTGGTCACCGATTCCCAATAGGGCAGATAGGTGGCCGAGAATTTGAACGGCAGGTCCAGCTTGGACAGACCGCCGAACGAGCCCGAAGACCCCATCCAGATCGCGACTTTGCCTTCTTCGAACGGCTTTTGGTTGTCGTTCCAAGCAGCGCCGTAGTAACCGAACCAGCCCTTATCGAGCCAGTCTTTAACATGGCTCCAATGCATTTTGATCTCGGGCGAATTCACCAAGATCTTGGTGTCGACGCCGTCATAGCCGTTGTTGTTGGTGGCAAACGGCAGATTGTGGCGCGACATGAAGTTTTCGACCCAGATCCAAGGCGAATGCGATTCAGCCAAAGGAATGTAGCCCGCTTTCATCAGCGCAGGTGCGGTCACAGCCTCAAATTCTTCATAGGTTTTTGGCGCGGTCACGCCGGCCTTTTCCAGCGCATCGACGTTGTAATACATGATCGGCGAGGAAGAGTTGAACGGCATGCCGATCATTTTGCCAGCGCTGTCGGCGTAGAAATAGCGCACGCCCGAGATATAGTCGTTGATGTCAAACGGCACACCGTTTTCGGTCAGCAGGTCTTGCACGGGCACGGTTGCGCCCTTGGCCCCGATCACAGTCGCAGCGCCTGCGTCGAAAACTTGCAGGATGTTTGGCTGCTCGCCGGCGCGGAAAGCCGCGATGCCTGCGGTCAGGGTCTCTTCATAGGTGCCCTTGAAGGCTGGGGTGATTTTATAATCGGTCTGGCTTGCGTTAAAGTCGGTTGCGATTTTGTTGACGGTTTCACCCAAAGCGCCGCCCATAGCGTGCCACCAAGTGATTTCGGTCTGAGCCGAAGCCGCGCCTGCCATCAAAGACAGGGCTGCTGCCGTTGCGAGCGAGAATCTTGTCATTGTTTTTCTCCGGTCATTTGAATGCCCGAAACGGGCAGACAGCGATGGCCCGCGCCAGCCCATAAGGGATCAGCGCCGGCGGATACAAACGGGTCCATGCAGACCCGTCCACGACGTCCAGGAAACGTGGGCCGAGCCTCTGCTCTTGCCGCCGATTCTGCACACGTGTTCACATAGCCAAGCAATATAACACCGCGATGACAGGTGGCGGTTTTTACGAAAAATTCACCGTCGCGGCGTCAAAACTGATCTGGCAGGATCAGCTTGCCCGCATCGGGCGCGTTGTGGTGGTAATAGGGCCACTTCAGATAGCGCGCGACCGCCTCTTGCACCACATCGGCGTGATGGCCGCGCACCATTGCAACGTGATGCTCAAAGCCGTTTTGCGTCACAAAGCGCATCAATTCGCGCAGGCGCGTCACCTTTGTAACCGCGATGCCGCCATCCATCGGGAAGGGGTCATCAGTAAAGCTGCCTTCGCCCAGATAGCATTTCAGCCTGCCCGCGCGGTCGTCCGAGGACAGCCGGAAATAGGTCATATCGCCGGGCTTGACCTTGCCCTTGACCGCGCCGAAGCATTTCGAGCGGCCAATGCTTTCGCCCAGAACATCCAATTCGCCGATTTCCGGCGTGTCGCCGATAAAGCTTTTGGGGAAATTGCCGCAATGGGTGCAAACGCAGGTATCGGGCTCATAGCCGTAGTTGTTGTTCCAATCCAGAATCGCCGGCGGCGCGCCCGAGGCCAGCGCCAGCGCATACATCGACAGCGCGCCCATGATATCGACCTCGCAGGCCGAGGGCATCAGCTCTTCGCCCATCATCGACATGGTGACGCAGGTGGCGCAGCCAAAGTTGTCTTGCAAAGACCGCCAGCACTGAATGGCGCTGGCATCGCATTCGTTTTCCTCGATCCAGCGATTGACCGCGAGCGTCCATTTCGCTTGGGTTAAGATCTGCTGCGCGGTGATATGGGGGGCTATGGTGCCGTAGGCCTTGATCTTTTCCATCTTGGCCAAAAGCGCGGGCTCGTCATCTTTGATCTTGCCCGCCGCGCCCATCATCTCGGAAAGATCGACCGTGACGACGGTGATCCCCGAGGCCTGCAACAGCTTTTCGGAATAGCGCATGGTCTGGAACGCGCCGGTACGCGCGCCAATCGCCCCCAGCCGCGCCCCGCGCAGGCCACGCACGGTGCGGCAGACCCGCGAAAACCGTTCTAGGTCGCGGCCAAATTCCGCGCCACCGGTGTCACAGGTGTGGGTGGTGGTTTCGGTAAAGGGCACGCCATATTGCCAAAAGTTGTTGCTGACCGAAATCTTGCCGCAAAAGGCATCGCGGCGGCTGTGGATATCAACCTTGTCAACCTCGTCATTGCTGGCTTGCAACAGGATCGGCACGCCCAGCTTGGCACGGTTGACCAATTCGACGATGGCAATTTCATCGCCAAAATTCGGCAGGCAGATCACCAGACCGTCGATCTGGTCGCGATGGGCTTTGAAATGGGCGGCGTAAAGTTCAGCATCTGCAAGGCTTTGTACCGCGCCATTCGCTGTGGCCTCATAGGGCAGGGTCACCACATCGATGCCCAAGCGCGCCAGATGCGCCAGAACCTCGGTTCGCGCAGTCAGGCAGGGGGCGGGGCTAAAGAACGCGCGGCTTCCGATCACTACGCCAAGTGTCACCCTGCGTCGAATGGTCAGTGTCATAATCCCCCCTTGCAGCGCAGGCCATGTGCCGCGCCAAATCGCTTTGGCTGATGGTGGCGCGGCGGGCTTTGCACTGCAAGAGCTATTGCAGCCCTGCCAAAGCTGCGCTGCACATATTGCATTGGGCCGTGGATTTTTCGAGCGGCAGGTCGCTGATCAGAGCGCTTTGATCGCCAGATCTGCCATCTGCAAGATCGCCTCGCGCGTGCTGGCAACGGCGATAAAGCGGGCCTTGTGACAGAATTTCGCGCCCTTGACCCCGCTTGCGGCTTCCAGAGCGGCGTCGCTCAGCCCTGCCCAAGCTTCGGGCAGATCGGCACGCTGCTCGAAGGTGTCATTCGACAGCTTGATGCCGCCCAAAGTCCAATCGCCGCCGCGCGGCACCACCACGAACAAAATATGATCCGCGCCTGCTTTATCGAGTGCGGCGCGGTAGGGCATGCCCATCGGCAGCTCTAGGATCGGTGAGGCCCCTGCGGCTGCAATCGCGGCAAGGGCGGCAGTTTGCGCCCGCGCGCTGGCCGCCAGATTGCGGATCTGCGCTTCGACAAAGATCCGCGCCACCGGCAGGGCGGCGTGAAAGGCATCGTCATCGGCCGAAGGCGACAGATCATCATAAGACGGCTTCAGGCTGCCCAAAAGCGAAGGCAGCGTCAGGATCGACAGCACACCCGCAACCGAAGGTTCAATCGCGCCATTGTCCAACAGATCAATCGGCAGCACGAATTTGGCGTCAAACTTGGCGTGGATCGGGTCGATGTCGGCCTCTGGCACCTGCAGGGCTGCAAGATAGGCGCGGCCATAATGCGCCCAGATCAGGCCAAACGAGCTGAAGGGTTGGCCGTCTTCGCGCAAGGGGCTGGGGCGCTGGTGGTGGTCGAAAATCTGCGCCTCGGCATCATAGGCGCCGCCGACGTCATAGATGATCTTATCAGCGCTTGGCGTGATCAGCTGTTTGTCGCGACTGCGCAGCAGGTCTGCTTGCGGGAAAAGCCGCGTCAGAATGACCGAAGACAGCAGCTCGTCTGCGTGAAAGCCGCCGGAATGGGTGACAAGAAAGTTCAGGGTCATCGCGCGGCTCCAAATGCAAAAGGCGACCCGAACGGCCGCCTTATTGCCCGCCTCTTCTCAGATGAGCCGCGCCAGATCAAGGTTTGATTGCGCAAAATTTGCGAAAACCACGGGCAAGCGCGCCCGCCCGTGGCTGGTTTTGGGCAGATCAGACGTTGCGGTAGGGGCGTCCGGCCTTGACCATGGTTTCGTTATATTTGCGGAAGATGCCAACGACCTTGGCCTTGGTTTCGCTTTCGGCTGCTATCTCGTCCCAGAACTTTTGCGCGGCCTCTTCGACGGTGGTCCATTCCTCGTCCGAAATCGAGGTCAGCTTGGTATCGGCGCCTTCAACCCGCAGACGCGCTTCGCCTGCCCAATACCAATGTTGGCGATAGTAATGCGACTGCTCGAAGCAAACGCGCATCAATTCTTGCAGATGCGGCGGCACTTCATTCCAGCGGTCCATATTGGCAAAGAAGTGGCCAATCCAAGCGCCCGAGATATTGTTGGTCAGGAAGTTCGGCGCAAGTTTCGCCCAAGAGGCAGTATAAACCTCGGTGATGCCCGACCATGCCACGCCATCAAGCTCGCCAGTTTGCAGCGCGATTTCAATGTCTTCCCATGGCAGCGTCACCGGCACCACGCCAAATTGCGCCAAGAACCGCCCTGCGGTTGGGAAGGTGAAGACGCGCTTGCCTGCCAGATCAGACAGTTTGGTGATCGGATCTTTCATCGAGAAGTGGCACGGATCCCAGCTTCCTGCCGAGATATGCTTGATGCCGATCTTGGCGTATTCTTCTTTCCAGATCTCGTCCAAACCATAGTGGTTGAACAGCGCCGGCACATCCAAGGAATAGCGCAGCGCCAGCGGGAAATAGCCGCCAAACACCGTGACTTCTGTGGGCGAGGCCATCGAGTCGTCATCCGATTGCACCGCGTCAATGGTGCCGTTTTGCAGCGCACGCGCCAGTTCAGCGGTGGGGACAAGCTGATCGGCGTAGTAAAGCTCGATCTCCATCTGGCCTTGGGCGATCAGGTTGAAAGCGTCAACGGCGGGCTTCACAACCTCGGCGCCAAGGGCGGTTCCGGCATAGGTCTGCATCCGCCATTTGATCGGCGCTTGGGCTGCAACAGGCGAGGCTACGGCAGCCGCAGCGGCACCAATGGCACCGGTGGTGATAAAGGTACGTCTTGTGGTCATTGTCTTACTCCATGTTGAAAGGGGACGCCCCGTAACCGGGGTCTGGTTACAAAGTCACAGCAGTGTCGCAGGCAGCCAAAGTGCGATCTGGGGAAAGACCATCACCAGCACCAAGGTCAGGATCATGACAAGAACGAAGGGGAAGACCGAACGATAAATCATCGGCAGGGTGAAATCATCCGGTGCCATCGCGCGCATCAAGAACAGGTTATAGCCGAAAGGCGGCGTCAGATAGGCGATTTGGCAGGTGATGGTGTAAAGCACGCCGTACCAGATCAGATCGAAGCCCAAGGCCTTGGCAAGGCCAACATAGATGGGGGCGACGATCACCAGCATGGCGGTGTCGTCCAAAAACATCCCCATCACCAGAAAGCTCAGCTGCATCAGGATCAGCACTTGCCAAGCCGTCAGCCCCAGATCGCGCACGAAAAAGTTCTCAATCGCGCGGCCTGCGCCCAAGCCGTCAAACACCGCGCCAAAAGACAGCGCTGCCATGATGATCAGCATGAACATCACCGTGATCGCCAGCGTGTTGCGGGTGGCAGTTTCAAACACCTGCCGCGTGAAGCGCCCCTTTAGCACCGCGGCCGCCACCGCCGTCAGCGCGCCGATCACCGAGGCTTCGGTCAGGCTTGTCCAGCCTTTGACAAAGGGGATCATCATCGAGGCAAAGATGATGATCGGCAAAAGCGCTGCCCGCAGCAGCCGAAAGCGTTCGGCCCAAGTGATCTGGGCGCGTTCTTCGGCCGACATTGCGGGCGCAAGTGCTGGATTGAACCAGCAGCGGATCACGATATAGCCGATGAACAGCACCGCCATCAGCAGGCCGGGCAACAGGCCTGCCAACCACAACTGGCTGACCGGCTGGCGGGCGATTTGCGCAAACAGCACCAGCACCACCGAAGGCGGGATCAGAATGCCAAGGCTTGATCCACCCTGAATAACGCCTGAAATCATCAGCTTGTCATAGTTGCGCTTGACCAATTCGGGCAGCGCAATCGTCGCCCCAATCGCCATGCCCGCCACCGAAAGCCCGTTCATCGCCGAAATCATCACCATCAGCAAAATGGTGCCAATCGCCAGCCCGCCGGGCAGTGGGCCAAACCAGACATGAAACATTTTGTACAAATCTTCGGCCAGACGGCTTTCGCTCATCACATAGCCCATGAAGACAAACATCGGCAGCGTCAGCAGCGCGTTCCATTTCATCAGCTTGAGGATCGAGGAATACCCCATATCAGAGCCCCCCGGGCCCCAAAGCAGGATCGCCGCAACCACCGCCACAAAGCCAATCGCGCCGAAAACGCGCTGGCCGGTCAGCATCATCAGCAGCATGGTCGAGAACATCAAAATGGCGATCAGTTCGTAAGACATCAGATTTCCTCGCCGCGCCAAATCGCGATATCGCGGAACAGATGCGCCACCGCCTGCAAGATCATCAGCACAAAGCTTGCGCAGATGATCGACTTGATCGGCCAAAGATAGGGCCGCCAGCCCGAGGCCGCGCGCTCGCCAACGTCAAAGGAATAGACCATGCTGCCAAAGGATCCGTAAAGCATCACGCCCAGATAAAAGATCAGCACAAACACCGTCACCGCATCCCAAATCGCCTTGGTTTTCGGGCTTTGGCGCGCATAAAGCAGATCCATCCGCACGTTGGTATCAAGTTGGAAGGTATAAGGCGCGCCCAAAAGGTAATAGGCCACAAGCGTGAATTGCGCCATTTCCAGCGTCCAGATTGCGGGCAGATGGATGATCTTGGTGATCGAAGACCACAGCAAAATGCCCATCATCACAAACAGCAGATACATCGCGAACCGCCCGACGCGGTAGTTCAGCGCCTCGACATATCGCACATAGGTTCGGCACCAATTCGGCATCTTCAGCTTTTACGCCTTTGAATGAGGGGGTGGCCACCAGAAAACCCGCGGCTTTGACGGCAAGAGATCATCGCAGCGGGGCGGGGCAACCTGTGAGTCATGCTCACAGGTTCCTCCGCCCTAAGGGCTTTAGTCAAGATGTTTTCTTCTGCGGCGGGGTTTGTAACAATAGTTTCTATTTGGACTGCCGCTTATTTGGTCAGCCCGCAAACCACCTGCACGGTCTAAGCGTTCGACGCCAAGGCCCGCGCAAAGGCGTGATACGAGGCTTTGGGGGTGCGGACCAAGGTTTCGAAATCGACATGCACCAATCCAAAGCGCTTTTCATAGCCTTCGGCCCATTCATAATTGTCCAGCAAGGACCAATAGAAAAAGCCTTTGACCTGCGCGCCCTCTGCCATCGCGTCCTTGGTGGCCTGCAAATGCGAAAACAAAAATGCCTCGCGCACCGCGTCGGGAATCTCGCCACCTGCAATCTCATCAGCGTTGGCCATGCCGTTTTCGGTGACATAGATCGGCAGATTGCCGATATAATCGCGGTGCAGCCGTGTCAGGGTAGCGCGCAGACCTTCGGGGTAAATCTCCCACCCCATCTGGGTTTTTGGGCGCGGGCCTGCAACGCTGCGCAGATGCGGCCAAGCGCTGTTGGGGGCATGTTCGACGATATTGCGGGTGTAGTAATTCACCCCCAGCCAATCAAGCTTTTGCGAGATCAGCGTCATGTCGTCTTGCCAATTTGCGGGCATATGCGGGCCAAGGCCTTGCAGCACCTGCGCAGGATAGCTGCCTTGGCTGATGGCCTGAATAAACCACTGATTGAAGATGCCGTCCTGACGGTCTGCGGCGGCTTCGTCGGCGGGGGTGTCGCTTGCGGCCTGCACAGCCTCGAAGTTCAGCACGATGCCCAGATTGCCTTGGCCCATGTCGCGCAAGCGCTGGGTTGCCGTGCCATGGGCCAACAAAATATGGTGCATGACACGCGCAGCTGCGCGAATGTCGCGGTGGCCGGGGGCGTGGCAGCCCAGAAAATGCGACAGCCATGCCACGCACCACGGCTCGTTTATCGTGGCAATCGAAGCCACGCGGTCGCCGATGCGCCGGGTGATGGTTTCGGCGAAATCGGCAAAATGAAAACAGGTGTCACGGTTTGCCCAACCGCCACGATCGGCCAGAGCCGAGGGCAATTCCCAATGATACAGCGTCTGAAACGGTTTAAGCCCGCGCTGCAACATGCCGTCAACAAGGCGGTCGTAAAAATCCAACCCTTCTGGGTTGACTGTCACGCCATCGGGCATCACCCGCGCCCAAGAGGTTGAAAACCGATAGGCGTCCATATTGGCCGCGCGCAAAAGATCCAGATCGGCGGGCCAATGGTGGTAGTGATCGCAGGCCCGCGCCCCATCTTCAGCGCGCACCACATTGCCGGGGGTGGCCGCAAAACTGTCCCAATGGCAGGAACCGGCGCCGCCAAATTGCGCGCCCTCAATCTGATAGGCGGCCGTAGCTGCGCCAAAAACAAAGCCTTCAGGAAAGTCGAAACGAGAAAGTGCCATGCGCATTCTTTACACTAGAGCCAAGGAAACGGCGGTGGGCCGCGTCGATTTGCGGGCAGGAATCAGGCCAGCCCGCGAAGCACTTTACCGTTAGCGCATGGGCTGCGCGCAAAACATAGCAAAATCTTCGCTTCTCAATGCGCTTTGGATTGACTGGATTTGCGTGATCTGCGACGTTGAAGCATCCAAAGCGGTTTGAGGCGAATCTCAAGCGTTAAACCTTATCTGGATTACGCCCAGCAGAGGGGCGGGGGAAATCGGGAGGATATACCTATGAAGATTAAACTGTATGCCAGCGCAGCCGCGTTGGCGATGATGGCTGGTGGCGCTTTTGCGCAGGATTTGAAATTTCCCGTCGGTGAGGGCGCCTTTAGCTGGGGCTCGATGGAAGAGTACAAAGCTGCACATGGCGATCTGGCCGGTCAAGAGCTGACCATCGCAGGTCCGTGGCTTGGCCCAGACCAAGAATTGTTCGAATCGATGCTGGCTTATTTCAAAGCTGCCACTGGCGTTGATGTGAAATATGTCGGATCCGACAGCTTCGAGACCCAAGTCCGCATTGACGCCGAAGCAGGCTCGGCTGCGAATATTTCGGTGTTCCCACAGCCAGGTCTGGAAGCAGACCTTGCCAAACTGGGGCAAGTCGCGCCTTTGACCGATGCTGATGCAGCCTGGTTGAAGGACAACTATGCCGCCGGTCAGTCTTGGGTTGATCTGGCCAGCTTTCCGGGCGCCGATGGCGTCAGCAAGCTGTTTGGCTTTTTCTACAAAGTTGATGTGAAATCGCTGGTTTGGTATTCGCCAGAGACCTTCGCCGACGCAGGCTATAAAGTGCCGTCGACGATGGAAGAGCTGAAAGCGCTGACCGATCAGATTGTGGCAGATGGCGGCACCCCTTGGTGTATCGGTCTGGGTTCGGGCGGGGCGACCGGCTGGCCTGCGACCGACTGGGTGGAAGACATGATGCTGCGCACCCAATCGCCGCAGGATTATGACGCATGGGTCAAGAATGATCTGAAGTTCAACGATCCAAAAGTTGTGGCTGCCATCGACGAATTCGGCTGGTTCGCCAACAATGACAAATACGTCGCCGGTGGCCGTGGCGCTGTTGCCACCACCGACTTCCGCGACAGCCCAAAGGGTTTGTTCACTTCGCCACCACAGTGCTACATGCACCGTCAGGCCTCGTTCATCCCGTCGTTCTTCCCAGAAGGCACGCAGGTTGGCACCGATGCGGATTTCTTCTACTTCCCATCCTATGCTGACAAAGACCTTGGCAAGCCCGTTCTGGGCGCAGGCACCGTCTTTGGCATCACCAAAGACAGCCCCGCTGCACGGGCCTTCATCGACTGGCTGAAAGTGCCATTGGCACATGAAGTCTGGATGGCACAGTCGGGCTTCTTGACGCCCTTGAAATCTGCAAATCCGGCTTTGTATGCCAATGATGCGCAGCGCAAAATGGGCGAGATCCTGCTGGGCGCTGACACCTTCCGCTTTGACGGCTCTGACTTGATGCCGGGCGGCGTTGGTGCTGGGTCGTTCTGGACCGGCATGGTGGATTATGTCGGCGGAAAATCGGCACAAGATGTGGCCGATGCGATCCAAACCTCTTGGGACGCGCTGAAGTAATCAGCTAAATATTGGCGCCTCCCTGAGCGGGGGGCGCCACCTTTGCATAATAAGCCGACGGCAGTGCAACCATTTCCGGATGGATTAACCGGTTTTACGGACAAATAAGAGGGAGGACCTCGCCATGAATCCGGCACTTCAGGGCCTGATCACCATCATCGTCGGCGTCGGCGGATGTATCAGCTATTTTTATTTCTCGAATTTGTTTCTGGACAAAGTGTTGTTCCCTATTCGTGGAACGAATGCGGGTAAAAACATCAGCCGCGCAAATATGATCCGGCCATGGCTGTTTTTAGCGCCTGCGATCTTTGCGATGGGCGTTTATCTGGCCTATCCGGTTTTTGAGACCTTCCGGCTATCGTTGATGCAGCGGGTTGCAGGCGGCGGATATGAATTCGTTGGCCTAGAAAATTATCAAAAGATGTTGCAAGAGGCCAAGTTTTGGGAGGCCCTGAACAACAACCTGTTGTGGTTGCTGGTCGTCCCTGCGGCTTCAACCGCCTTTGGGCTTTTAGCGGCGCAATTGTCGGACCGCATCAGTTGGGGCAATCTAGCGAAATCGCTGATTTTTATGCCGATGGCGATTTCTTTTGTCGGGGCGGCTGTGATCTGGAAGCTGGTCTATGACACCCGTGGTGTTGATCAAGAGCAAATTGGCATTTTAAACGCGGTCTGGCTGCATTTTAGCGGCGGTGCAATTTCGGTGCTGTTTTTGCAGATTGTGCCGATTGTTGGCCTGTTGGGCTTTGCGGCGGCCTCGGCACTGGTTGGGCTTGCGGTGCTGCGGCCGATGCTGGCGGGGCGCAATCTGGTGGCTTGGGCTATTCCCTTGCGTCTTGGTGCTGCGGGTGCAGCCGTCTGGCTGATTTGGCTGTCGCTGCGCGCGGCCCTCACCCTTGGCTTTGCCGCTTTGCCCTATGGCGAGCCGCAGACCTGGCTGACCATTCCGTTTTGGAACTCGTTTTTCCTAATGGCGGTCTTGGTCTGGATCCAAACCGGTTTTGCCATGGTAATCTTGTCCGCCGCGCTGCGCGGTGTGCCCGAAGACACCATCGAGGCAGCTATTGTGGACGGCGCCAATCCGTTTCAAATTTTCTTTAAAATTAAAGTCCCGCAGATCATGGGCACGATCGTGGTGGTTTGGACCACGATTACCATCGTTGTGCTGAAGGTCTTTGACATCGTCTACGCCATGTCCAACGGCCAGTGGGAGACGCAGGTTCTTGCCAACTATATGTATGATAAGCTTTTTCGCGCCAATGATTGGGGCATCGGTTCTGCCTCGGCGATGGTGATCATGCTTTTGGTCATGCCGATCCTGATCTGGAACGTTTATAACGCCCGTAAGGAGATGCGCTGAGATGGATAACATTGTTGGTAAAAAATCGGCTCTGACTTGGGCGGTTCATATCTCGATGGCCTGTCTGGTGGCGCTGTGGCTGCTGCCAACCTTTGGGCTGTTCGTCTCGTCGTTCCGCACCTCGGATCAAATTGTGGGCTCGGGCTGGTGGTCGGCGCTTTCGACCCAAGAGCGGCAACTGCCCGCGATCCGCGTGGCGGGTGATGAGGTGGAAAAAGACGGACGCTTTGTAATCGAGGGGCGTCTGTTCGAGGCGACGAATGCCGATGTTAGCGCTTGGGGTACCAGCTCGCAGGCCCCGACAAAATATGGCCCCGGCGAGACGGTCGACCTGGGCGATGGCGTCAGCCTGACGGTGCAGGCGGATGGCGTCTATGATCTGTCGGGCCCTGTGAGTTTTGGCGATCAGCGCCTGCCGCGGATTTTTAGCACCGCCGCGACGCCGCCAGAGTTTACTTTGGATAATTATAAATCGCTTTTGCTTGACCCGAAGAATGTCGATGGCATGGGCAAGGCGTTTTTTAATACGCTGACGGTGACGATTCCGGCAACGATTATTCCAATTCTGGTCGCTGCCTTTGCTGCCTATGCTTTGGCTTGGATGGATTTTCCGGGTCGGGCTTTGCTGATTGCTGCCATTGTCGGGCTGTTGGTGGTGCCGCTGCAATTGGCGCTTATTCCGTTGTTAAAGCTGCATTTGACCTTGGGGATTGGCAAAGGCTATCTGGGGGTTTGGCTGGCCCATACCGGTTTTGGCCTGCCGCTTGCGATCTATTTGCTGCGCAATTACATGGTTGGATTGCCGCGTGATATTATCGAATGCGCCAAGATTGACGGTGCCACCGATTTTCAGATCTTTATGAAGATCGTGCTGCCGCTGTCGTTTCCGGCCCTTGCCAGCTTTGCGATTTTCCAATTCCTTTGGACTTGGAACGATCTGCTTGTTGCCTTGGTGTTCCTGATCGACAGCAGTGGCGAGACCACGGTGATGACCAAGCAGATCGTGGAATTGCTGGGCACGCGGGGCGGCAATTGGGAGATTCTGGCAACGGCGGCCTTTGTGTCGATTGCGGTGCCTTTGATGGTGTTCTTTGCGATGCAGAAATACCTTGTCCGCGGCCTGTTGGCCGGATCGGTCAAGTGAACGACAAATGATAAAGATGGAACAGGCCGTGACGAATATGGATGTGAACTGGTGGCGTGGCGCAGTGATCTATCAGATCTATCCGCGCAGCTTTCAAGACAGCAATGGCGATGGCATCGGCGATCTGCAAGGCATCACCGCGCGCTTGGCGCATATTGCAGAGCTTGGCGCAGATGCAATCTGGATCAGCCCGTTTTTCACCTCGCCGATGCAGGATTTCGGCTATGACGTCTCGGATTACTGCGACGTTGACCCGATGTTTGGGCAATTGGCCGATTTTGATGCGCTGATCGCGCGGGCCAAAGCGCTTGGGCTAAAGGTGATGATTGATCTGGTGCTGTCGCACACGGCCTCGGCGCATCCGTGGTTTCAAGAAAGCCGCAAAAGCCGCAGCAATGATAAATCCGATTGGTATGTCTGGGCCGAGCCAAAGGGCGACGGTGGGCCGCCCAACAATTGGCTGTCGATCTTTGGCGGCAGTGCCTGGCAATGGGACGCGCGGCGGCAGCAATATTACCTGCACAACTTTCTGACCAGCCAGCCCGACCTGAACCTGCACCACGAACCCGTGCAGCAGGCTTTGCTGGATGTGGCGCAGTTTTGGCTCGAGCGCGGCGTGAACGGCTTTCGTTTGGATACGATCAATTTTTACTTTGCTGACAAGTATTTGCGCGACAACCCGCCGCTGCCCAAAGCGCTGCGCAATGACACCATTGCGCCGGCGGTGAACCCTTATAACCATCAGCTACATCTGTTTGACAAAAACCAGCCGGAAAATCTGGAGTTTCTTAAGAAATTCCGCGCCGTGCTGAACCCCTTTGGCGCGGCTGCGGTGGGCGAGGTGGGCGACGCGCAGCGCGGGCTCGAGATTATGGCCGAATATACCTCGGGTGGGGATAAGGTGCAGATGTGCTACCCCTTCGAGATGCTGCAACCCAAGCGGCTGACGGCGGATTTTCTGGTTGAAACCTTTGCGCGGATGAATGCGGTGGCGCCGGATGCTTGGCCCTGCTGGTCCTATTCCAACCACGACACCGTGCGCCATATCACCCGTTGGGGCCTGACGGATGCGGGCGCGCGCGCCTATATCGCGCTGCTGGTCTGCCTGCGCGGGTCTATCTGCCTCTATCAAGGCGAAGAATTGGGCCTGCCCGAGGCTGAAATTGCCTTTGAAGATCTGCAAGACCCCTATGGCATCGAATTCTGGCCCGAGTTCAAAGGCCGCGATGGCTGTCGCACGCCAATGGTTTGGGCGAAAGACAATGCCAGCGGCGGCTTTAGCACGGGCAAGCCTTGGCTGCCGGTGATGGCGGGGCATCTGGGCCTTGCGGTGGCCGAGCAAACCGGCGATCCGGCCTCGATGCTGGCGCATTACACGCGGGCGCTGGCGCTGCGCAAAACCCACCGCGCCTTGGTCGATGGCGCGATGACGGGGCTGTGCGCCATGGGCGATGCGGTGATGTTCCAGCGCAGCGCGGGCACCGAGACCTTACTCTTTGCGGTCAATCTGGGCGAAGCTTCGGTTGAGATGGATCTGCCCGAAGGGGTTTGGACGGACATCGGGATGGATTTTGGCGCCACAGCACCGCTTGGCCACAGCTTGGCGCTTGCGCCTTGGGGTTACAGCCTGCTGCGCAAGGGCGAATGAAGGGAATTTGATATGTCTGAATTAACGCTGAGCAATGTCGAAAAATCTTATGGCGAGGTCAAGGTTCTGTCCAATATCAATCTGGACATCAAAACCGGGGAACTGATCGTTTTTGTCGGCCCCTCGGGCTGCGGCAAATCCACGCTTTTGCGGATGATTGCGGGATTGGAAAAGATCTCGGGTGGCGATTTCAGCATTGATGGCGCGCGGATGAATGACGTACCACCGGCGCAGCGCGGCATTGCGATGGTGTTTCAATCCTATGCGCTTTATCCGCATATGACGGTGCGCGACAACATGAGCTTTGCGCTGAAAATCGCCAAGAAAACCGCGGCTGAAATCGAGGCCGCCGTGGCCAAGGCCGCCAAGATCTTGCAGCTGGAACCCTATCTTGACCGCCTGCCAAAGGCGCTGTCGGGCGGGCAACGCCAGCGGGTGGCGATTGGCCGCTCGATCGTGCGCGACCCCAAGGTCTATCTGTTTGACGAACCGCTCTCGAACCTTGATGCGGCTTTGCGGGTGGCCACACGGATCGAGATTGCGCAGCTGAAAGAGTCGATGCCGAATTCGACGATGATCTATGTCACGCATGATCAGGTCGAGGCGATGACGCTGGCCAGCCGCATTGTGGTGCTTGCCGGCGGCGGCATCAGCCAAGTCGGCACGCCGCTAGAGCTTTACGAGCGGCCGCAGAACGAATTTGTCGCGCAGTTCATCGGCTCGCCTGCTATGAACCTGATGGCGGGTGAAGTGGTGGCAACCGGCGAGATCACCACCGTCAAGCTGGCCAATGGCGGCATGGTCAAATCCGCGGTGCCAACGCGCGCTGATGACATCGGTCTAAAGGTCAATATCGGTGTGCGCCCCGAAGACCTGCTGGCTTCGGCCGAGCCGTTTTTTGAAGGCAAGGTCGCGATCACCGAAGCCTTGGGCGAAGTGACTTTGCTGTATTACGAACAGCAGGGCGATGACGCGCAGGTGGTGGCCAAACTGCCGGGCATCCACAAAGACCTGCGGCATTCGACGCTGGCCCTGGGGGCCGATCCGCGCAAGGTGCATGTCTTTGCCAATGGCATTAACCTGCTTTACCGCTGACTCAGCCGCTATAAGTTCGCTCGGCCAGCGGCACTGCATCAATCGCTGCCTGTAACATCGCAAGAAAAGCTTTTTCTGCATTGTGCAGGCTGCGTTTTGGGTTTGTCAGCAGGTGAATATCCACCGCAGGCAGGCCCTGATAGGGCGGCATCTGCCACAAAAGGCCCGATTGCACATCCTTGCGCGCCACATGCACCGGCAAAGCGCCGATGCCGATATTGGCGACGATCATCCGGCGCACCTCTGGCAGGTTCGACGACAGCCCGCGGGGCTCGCTGCGCATCCGCAACCTTGCGCGCAGATGCGCCACGCCCGAGAGCGCGCCATTGGGGTCATCTGTCCAAAAAGATACCACATCTTCGTCGCGCAGTTCAGACTCCTCGATGTTTGCGCGGCCATAAAGCCGATGCGATGGCCCGCAAAACAGCCCGAAAAACTCGCGATAGAGCACGCTGGTGTCCAGCCCCGCAGGCGGGCGGTGCAGCAAGGCCACGCCAAAACTGGCGCGGTTCTGTTGTAGGGTCGAAACCACCGCGACGCTGTCCATCGTCGAGATCGAATAGCTGACCTTGGGGTATAGCGTGTTGAACCGTTCCAGCACCGCGTCGAAATGCGGGGCGACCACATGGCTTGCCAGCGCAATATTGATTTGCCCCGTCACCTCTTCTTGCAAGCCGCCCATCAGATCGGGCAGTTGCGAGACCGCGCCAAAAATCGCGCTGGCCTCGGCATAAAGCACGCGGCCCCAAGGGGTTACGCTGAAATGCTTGGGCGAGCGGTTGACCAATTTACGCCCCATGGTGTCTTCCAGCCGCTTAAGTGCTGCGCTGATCGTCGGCTGGCGCAGCCGCAGCAGATGGGCGGCGGGCGTGATGCCGCCTGCCTCGACCACCATCATAAAGGTGCGCAGCAGGTTCCAATCGAGGTTCCAAGGAAAGCGTTGTTCATGGGGTTTTAGCATAGATGCAATCTATTTTTGAGATTTGTGCTATCTATTTTCCCTATGTTAGGGCTTGCCGCAAGCTGTGTTGAATAAATGGGTTTGGATGCGAGTCGCGCGTGACTTGGCCAAAGAAATCAACAGGGAACAGAAACATGACATCTATCAACATCCTGCGTCGCGGCCTGCTTTTGGGGTCTGTTGCTATGCTCGGGCTGGGGTTTGCGCCGCTTGCCGCCAGTGCCGACGAGCTTGCTACGATCAAAGAGGCCGGCGTGTTGCGCATTGCCATGAGCGGCCAATATCCGCCGTTTAACTTTGTGAATGAAAAGAACGAGGTTGTCGGCTTTGATCCCGCAATTGGCACCGAAATCGCCAAGCGCATGGGTCTGAAAACCTAGATCGTCACCACCGCATGGGATGGCATCATCGGCGGGCTTTTGGCCAATAAATACGATGCGGTTGTAGGCTCGATGTCGATCACCGCCGAGCGCGACAAGGTGATTGATTTCGTCGGCCCCTATTACAACACCAAACGCGCGATTTTCACCAAGGCCGGATCGCCGATCACCAGCGTGGCGCAGCTTGCCACCGCCAAAGTCGGTGTGACCTTGGGCGAAACGCATGAGCAATGGGCGCGTGATCAGGGCTATAACATCAACACTTACAAAGGCTTGCCCGAGCTGCTGCTGGAACTGCAAAACGGCCGGGTTGACGCGATTGTCAACGACTCGATCCCAGTGATGCTGGCGATGAAGGCCGGACAATACGATCTGGCGGTGGTGGAAGATCCAACCGCAGAGCCCATCGGCGCAGGCATTGCGATCCGGGAAGGCAACCCAGATCTGGCAGCGGCGATGCAAAAGGCGCTGGACGAGATGATGGCCGATGGCACCTATCTTGCGATTGCCAAAGAATGGGTTGGCGGCGACATCCGCTGATCTTTGGCCTGCCGGACCCGGTTCGGCAGGCCAACAGGCCTTGATCTTTTCTGACTTTGAAGGGCCATTGATTTGGACATTGACCTGATCCTGCGCGTCTATCCGTTCTTTTTGCAGGCGGCTTGGTTGACCATCGAGCTGTCGGTGCTGACGGCCATTCTTGGCCTGACCTGTGGCGCCTTGGGGGCTGCGGCGCGGATGTCGCGGCTGGCGATCTTGCGCTGGATTGCGGCGGCCTATGTCAGTGTGTTTCGCGGCACGCCGGCGCTGATCCAGATTTTTATCCTGTATTTTGGCGGGCCGCAAATCGGCATCCAACTGGATTCCTTTGCCGCAGGCACCATCGCGCTGGGCGTCAATATTGGCGCCTATATGACGGAAACCATTCGCGGCGCGATCGTTTCGGTGGATCGAGGCCAAACCGAGGCTGCGCGCACTTTGGGGCTAAGTCGGTGGGAGGCCATGCGCAAAGTCATCCTGCCACAGGCCGCGCGGATGATGATTAGGCCCTTGGGCGTGAACATCAACGCGCTGATCAAAGGCACTGCCCTTGTCGCGCCGATTTCGGTGATCGAGCTAACCTATACCGCGCAGCGCTTTATCGGATCAACCTATAAACCCTTCGAGATGTTTCTGGTCGCGGGCCTGCTTTACATGGTGATCATTTATGTGGTCGGCCAAGGCATCGCTTGGCTGGACCGGCGGGCGCGGATCCAATGACACAGCTTTACGCCATGACAGGACACCCCCATGGGACTTGATTTTTCCGTCGTGCCTGGCTTTTTTGGCTCGCTTTTAACTGGCGCGGGCTGGACCATCGCCATCACGCTTTGCGCTGGGATCCTTAGCTTTTTCGGCGGCATCGTCTTTGCGGTGATCGCGCTTTATGGCCATTGGGCCTTGCGCCTGCCGGTGCGGGTCTTTGCGTTTTTGTTTATGGGCACGCCGCTGCTGTTGCAATTGTTCCTGATCTATTTTGGTCTGATCCAAGTTGGCATCGATCTGCCTGCCTTTGCGGCGGGGGTGATCGGTTTGGGGCTGCATTTTGCAGTTTATAACTCCGAACTGATCCAAGCCTCGATCCTTGCGGTGGATCAGGGCCAATATGAGGGCGCGCGCACCTTGGGGCTGTCGCGCGGCCAAACCCTGCGCCGCATCGTCATCCCGCAGGCGGTGCGCGCGGTGATCCCGCCAATGGGTAATAATATGATCGCGCTGCTGAAAGATTCCGCACTTGTCTCGGTGATCGGGGTGATGGAGCTGACGCTGGCCGCGCAGCAGGCGATCAGCCGCACTTACCGCCCGTTTGAATTCTATCTTGCTGCTGCCCTTTGCTATTACATCATCAACCTCGCGCTTGAAGCGGTGCTGCGTCATCTGGAACGCCGCATTGCCGCCTCGCGCTGAGAAAGGACCGCTGTCATGCTCGATCACACCGCCGCTCAAGCCTTTGTCACGATTAAGAATGCCGCGAAAAGCTACGGCACGCTCGAGGTGCTGAAAAACATCAACCTCTCGGTCGAGCGCGGGCAGATCGTGGCGATCATCGGGCCTTCGGGCTCGGGGAAATCGACGCTTTTGCGTGCGATCAACGAGTTGGACCCGCTGACTTCGGGCGAGGTGTGGCTGGAAGGCGTGCAGATCAACCGCAAACTGCCGCCGCGCCAATATGAGGCGCATGTCAATCAGGTGCGCCAAGACATCGGCATGGTGTTTCAGCATTTCAACCTGTTCCCGCATCTGACCGTGCGCGGCAATATCACGCTTGCGCCTCGCATGCTGAAAGGGCTGAGCGAGGCGCAGGCCAATGCGCTGGCGGTCGAGCAATTGGCCAAAGTGGGGCTTTCCGACAAGATCGACGAATACCCCTCGCGGCTGTCGGGCGGGCAAAAGCAGCGGGTGGCGATTGCGCGTGCCTTGGCGATGAAACCCAAGGTGATGCTGTTTGACGAGGCGACCTCGGCGCTTGACCCCGAGCTGGTGGAAGAGGTCAATCAGGTGATGAAGCAGCTGGCCGAGGACCATATGACCATGATCATCGTCACCCATGAGATGGATTTTGCGGCCTCGGTCTGTGATCGGGTTTTGTTTATGGATCAAGGCGTTGTGGTCGAAGAAGGCCCGCCCTCGGTGATGTTCCAAAACCCGACCCAAGAGCGCACCCGCAATTTCCTGCGCAAACACCTTAGCCGCTGAAAGCCAAGCCAGATGTCAAACCTGTTTTATCAGACCAAATCCCCCCGCCCGATGCTCGACCGCGCCGAAGGCATCTATATGTGGGACAAAAGCGGCAAACGCTATATTGACGGATCAAGCGGGGCGATGGTCAGCAATATTGGCCATTCCAACCCCAAGGTGTTGGCCGCGATGCGCGCGCAGATGGAGAAATCTACCTTCGGCTACCGCTTGCATTTCCAGACCGAAGCCTCGGAAACACTGGCGGCAAAGGTGGCAGAGCTTGCGCCTGCGGCGATGAATAAGGTGTTTTTCGTCTCGGGCGGGTCAGAGGCGGTGGAAAGCTGCCTTAAACTTGCGCGACAATATGTGCTGACCCAAGGCCAAGCGCAGCGGTTCAAGGTGATTTCGCGCTATCCCAGCTATCACGGCAGCACTTTGGGCGCGCTTGCGATCACTGGATATGCGCCGATGTCCGCGCCCTTTGATCCGATGATGCAGCGCATGCCCAAGGTGCCCGCCCCTCGCGCCTATTTAGACGGATTAGACGCCGATGATCCGGCCACGGGGCTGCATTACGCCAATATGCTCGAGGCCAAGATCCTAGAGGAAGGCCCCGAAACCGTTTTGGCTTTTATTGTTGAACCAGTCGGCGGGGCATCGACTGGCGCGCTGGTGCCGCCTGCGGGCTATATGCGCCGCATCCGCGAGATTTGCAGCCAATACGGTGTGCTGTTGATCCATGACGAGGTGATGACCGGCGGCGGGCGCACGGGGCGGTTCTTTGGCGCCGAGCATTGGGATGTGGTGCCCGATATCATCGCAATCTCTAAAGGCTTTGGCGGCGGCTATGTGCCGCTGGGCGCGATGATTGCCCGCGATGATATTGTTGAAGCCGTGATGCAGGGGGGCGGCTTTATCAACGGCTTTACCTATGCAGGAAACCCGCTGGCCTGTGCGGCGGGCTGTGCCGTGCTGGACGAGATTGCAGCGCAGGATCTGACCGCGAATGCTGCGCGTATGGGCGAGGCGCTTGCCACGCGTCTGCGCGGATTGATGCAGCGCTATCCGCTGATTGGCGATGTGCGCGGCAAGGGCCTGCTTGCGGCCTTTGAGCTGATGGCTGACCGCCACACCAAAGACCCGCTGCCCGCGCATCTGAACGCCCATGCGCGGCTGGTCGATATTGCCTATGATAACGGGCTGATCATCTATTCGCGCCGCACACGCGGCGGAACCTCGGGCGATCATTTTCTTGTCTGCCCACCGATGATTGTGACCGAAGCGCAGCTTGATGATATCATCCAGCGGCTGGACCAATCACTTGCCAGCTATATGGCCGAAATCCCGCAGTTTTCTGGCGTAGCCTAAGGACCCTTTATGTCAAAGATCATCATTACCTGCGCCATCACCGGCTCGATCCATACGCCCTCGATGTCGCCCTATTTGCCGATCACGGCCACGCAAATTGCCGAGCAGTCGATTGCCGCCGCGCAGGCGGGGGCTGCGATTTTGCACCTGCACGCGCGCGATCCCGCAAACGGGCGGCCCTCGGCGGACCCTGCGCATTTCATGGCGTTTTTGCCGCAGATTAAGCAGGGCTGCGACGCGGTGCTGAACCTTTCCACCGGCGGCAGTGCGACGATGACGCTGGACCAGCGGCTTGCCGCCCCCAAACGCGCCGCCCCCGAGATGTGCTCGCTGAACATGGGCACGATGAACTTTGCGCTTTATCCCGCTGCGGCGCGGATTACGGATTGGAAATTTGACTGGGAAAAGCCGTTTTTGGAGGGCACTGACGATCTGGTGTTCAAAAACACCCCGCGCGATATGGTGCATATCCTGCACGAAATGGGCACGATGCGCGGCGCGCGCTTCGAGTTTGAATGCTATGATGTCAGCCATCTTTACATGCTGAAGCACTTTGTTGATCGCGGCTTGGTTCAAGGTCCGTTGTTCATTCAGTTTGTCTTTGGCGTCTTGGGCGGCATGGGGCCTGATCCTGAAAACCTAAGCCATATGAAACTGATCGCCGATAAGCTTTTTGGCGACAGCTATGCGTTTTCGGTCTTGGCGGCGGGGCGGCACCAGATGCCGCTGATCACGCTGTCGGCGATTTTGGGCGGCCATGTTCGGGTGGGTTTAGAGGATAGCCTGATGATCGCGCGCGGCACTTTAGCGCGCAGCAATGCCGAACAGGTCGAGAAAATCCGTGGCATTGTCGAGGCGCTGGGCCGCAGCATCGCCACCCCCGCCGAGGCCCGCCAGATGCTGCATCTTAAGGGCGCAGAGCTGACCGCGATCTGAGGCGGTTGACAGAAAATTCGCGTGCGACACAGATATGCACTTGGGCGCGCGCCTGAAACTTGGCAAGGAACGACCATGAAAGCCATCTTTGACGACCGCCAGTGGAAGCATCAACCGCGCCACTTTATGGCCAATGGCAAAACCCTGCCCAACCCCGAACAGGCCGAGCGGATCACGCGTTTGCTGGCCGGTGCTGCGGCTGCGGGCTGCACGGTTGCAGCGCCACAGGACGCAGGCCTTGGACCGATTGCGGCGCTGCATTCGCCCGAATATTTGGTGTTCTTGCAGACCATCCACAGCCGTTGGCAGCGGATCGAGGGCGCGGGCGACGAGGTTATTCCCAATATCCACCCGATCAACCGCAGCGACAGCTATCCGAAATCTGCGGTGGGGCAGGCGGGCTATCATCAGGCCGATACGGCTTGTCCGATTGCGGCGGGCACATGGGAGGCCGCCTATTGGTCGGCGCAATCAGCGATCACCGGGGCAGATTTGCTGCTGGCTGGCGAGAAATCCGCCTATGTGCTGTCGCGTCCGCCGGGCCATCATGCCTTTGGCGATATGGCGGGCGGATTTTGCTTTTTGAACAATTCGGCCATCGCAGCCGAGCGTTTGCGCGCCCAAGGCTTGCGGCCAGCGATTTTGGATGTGGATGTGCATCACGGCAATGGCACCCAAGGCATCTTTTACAGCCGTAAAGATGTGCTGACCGTGTCGATCCATGCCGACCCCGAGCGGTTTTATCCGTTCTTTTGGGGGCAGGCACATGAGCGCGGCGCGGGCGAGGGGCTGGGCTATAACCTGAACCTGCCGCTGGCGCGTGGCACGGCGGATGAGGCCTATCTGCAAACGCTGGCGGTGGCCTTGCAGCGGATCAAGGCCTTTGGCGCGGATGTGGTGGTTGTGGCGCTGGGGCTGGATGCCTTTATTGGCGATCCCTTCAAAGGGCTTGCGATCACCGAGGCGGGTTTTGGCAGGATTGCTGCGGCGATTGCAGCGCTGGGCGTGCCTTGCCTCTTCGTGCAAGAGGGTGGCTATCTGTGTGACGAGCTGGGCGCCAATCTGACTGCGGTCTTGCAAGGCTTTGATAGCGCCACAGCTTAGGCCGAGGATCAGAGGCTCGCGCAAATAGTCGCGCGATTCCCCAGATTTACTGTCACGGGTTTCGAGTGGTTGTGGCGAGACGCGCGGCCACTACAACCGCCAGTCCCTGTCTGATCTTGCCATATGTCGCGGGGGCAGGGCAGGCTAGGGTGCTGAATTCCTGCACTATTTTGTGACTAGTCCCGAGGTTGAAACTTTTATTTGGTAATTTATTTTTACCAATTGTCCGATTGGGGATGCCTTGTTATAGTTTTCTCACGACAAGGATTAACCCCGTGTTGCGTGATGGTTTAGGCAGGGTGCGAAATATTCGTCTTGAGGTCCGGAGGAGGGATGTCAGGCGGGTGCGCTTTGTCAGCGGTGTCAGGCAGATCCTTGGAAGAGATCAACGACAAGACTACAACCCTGGGAGGCTATACATGACAAATACGTTATACGACCGCCGGTCGTTTCTGAAGAAAACGGCTGTTCTGGGCGGCGGCGCTGCTGGCGTTCTGGCTGCTCCTGCTGTTCTGGCGCAGGCGCCAAAGATCCTGAAAATGCAGACCTCGTGGTCGGCATCTGACATCTGGATGGATTTTGCGCGCCAATACACCACCCGCGTGGAAGAAATGTCCGGTGGCCGTCTGACCATCGACCTGCTGCCAGCTGGCGCAGTTGTCGCGGCGTTTCAGGTTATGGATGCTGTCAGCGACGGCGTGATCGACGCGGCGCACTCGGTTTCGGCCTATTGGTATGGCAAGCACAAGGGCGCGTCCTTGTTCGGCACCGGCCCCGTTTTCGGCGGATCCTCGACCACCATGCTGTCGTGGTTCTATCAGGGCGGCGGGATGCAGTTCTATAACGAGCTGACCCAAGACATCCTGGGCCTGAACGTTCAGGGCTACCTTGGCTTCCCGATGTTTGCGCAGCCTTTGGGTTGGTTCAAGAACGAGGTCAACACCGTTGCCGACCTTCAGGGCCTGAAGTACCGCACCGTTGGCTTGGCAGCTGACCTGATGCAGGGCATGGGCATGTCGGTGGCACAGCTGCCCGGCGGCGAGATTGTTCCCGCAATGGAGCGCGGCGTGATCGACGCCTTCGAGTTCAACAACCCATCGTCGGATATGCGTTTTGGCGCACAGGATGTGGCGAAGAACTACTATCTGTCGTCCTATCACCAAGCGTCCGAGGCGTTTGAATTCATCTTCAACAAAGACGTCATGACGGATCTGGACCCAGATCTGGCTGCGATCTTGAAGTATGGCGTTGAAGCGGCTTCGACCTCGAACACAGCGCTTGCAATGGACAACTACTCGGCCGACTTGCAAAAGCTGATGAACGAAGACGGCGTGCAGGTTCACCGCACCTCGAAAGAGATCTTGGACGCAGAGATCTCGGGTTGGGACAAGCTGATCCCCGACTTGGAAAAGGACGACTTCATGAAGCGCGTTCTGGACAGCCAGCGCGCTTGGGTTGAGCGCGTGTCCTACTACGAGCTGATGAACGCGCCTGACTTCGGTTTGGCTTACGAGCATTACTTCCCAGGCAAAGTTAAGCTTTAATCTGTCTGCGAAACGTCAATATGGTTCCGGCGCATAAGCGCCGGAACTATTTACATCTAACATGGTGGGGTTCCCGAAATGGTCGGTATTATCCGATTTGCTGACGATCTGTCGGCATGGTTCGGCAAGGCGTTCGCCTGGCTGATTGTTCTGATGGCCTTTGGCACCGGCTGGAGCGTGTTCTCGCGCTATGTGCTGAACCATCCTCCGGCCTGGTCGCTTGATGTGTCGTTTATCGGCTATGGCGCGCTATTCATGATGGGGGGCGCCTATACCCTGTCGCGCGGCGGCCATGTACGGGGCGATTTCATCTATCGCCTGTGGCAGCCCAGAACCCAAGCCAAGGTTGACCTGTTTCTTTACATCATCTTCTTCTTCCCCGGCGTGACAGCGCTGATCTTTTCGGGCTGGAAATATGCCTCGAAAAGCTGGGGCTACGGTGAGGTCTCGATCAACAGCCCCGCAGGCGTGCCGATCTATCAGTTCAAGATGGTGATGGTTGCTGCCGGTTTGTTACTGTTTATTCAAGGTATTGGCCAGATTTGCCGCTGCCTGCACTGCATCCGCCACAACTATTGGATCACGGCCAATGAGGACGTGTTCGAAACCGAGGAACTTCTTATGAAAAAGGCCGCAGAAGCCGAAACCGGGGGGCATGTATGACCGATCCGCAAATTGCGATCATGATGTTGGGTCTCTTCATCGTGATCGTGTTCCTTGGCTTCCCAATCGCATTCACCTTGATGGCGATGGGTATTGGCTTTGGCTACTACGCCTATTTCGACGCATCGCGGATGTGGCGCGCTTTTGATCGTTTGGACGAGACCGCAAGCTGGTGGGAAAGCACCTCGCAATGGGTCAACGGGTTTTTCAACAATCGAATATTCGATTTGTTTATCAACCAGACCTATTCGGTGATGTCGAACGAAGTGCTGACTGCGATCCCCTTGTTCTTGTTCATGGGCTATATCGTTGAACGCGCCAATATCGTCGACCGTCTGTTCACCACGCTGAACATCGCCTCTAAGAACGTTCCGGGCTCGATGGGTGTGGCTGCGCTGTTCACCTGCGCCTTGTTTGCAACAGCGACGGGCATCGTTGGCGCCGTTGTGACCTTGATGGGCCTTTTGGCCCTGCCGGCGATGTTGAAAGCCCGCTACGACCCCTCTTTTGCGGCAGGGATCATCTGCGCGGGCGGCACGCTGGGGATTCTGATCCCGCCGTCGATCATGTTGATCGTTTATGCGGCAGCATCGGGTGTCTCGATCGTCAAGCTTTATGTCGGCGCTTTGCTGCCCGGCCTGACGCTGGTTGGCCTTTATCTTGTCTATATCATCGGTCGCTCGATCCTTCAGCCGTCGGTCGCTCCGCGTCCAACGGATGAGGAAGTGCCCGATGTGCCGCGCGGCAAGTTGCTGATGATGATCATGACCTCGTTCTTCCCATTGGCGTTCTTGATCCTGTCGGTGCTTGGTTCGATCTTGTTTGGTTTGGCGACACCTTCCGAAGCGGCTTCGATTGGCGCGCTTGGCGGCATGTTCCTGGCCTTTGCTTACAAGGCGATGACATGGCAGCGGATGCGCGAAAGCGTCTATCTGACGGTGCGCACAACCGCGATGGTGTGCTGGCTGTTCGTGGGCTCTTACACCTTTAGCTCGGTGTTCAGTTACTTGGGCGGCGAACAGGTGGTGTCGAACTTTGTCACCGGTCTGAACCTGTCTCCGCTGGAATTCCTGTTGGTGGCGCAGCTGATCATCTTCTTGCTGGGCTGGCCGTTGGAATGGTCCGAGATTATCATTATCTTCGTGCCAATCTTCCTGCCTTTGTTGCCGCATTTTGGCATCGATCCGCTGTTCTTCGGCATCCTTGTGGCGCTGAACCTGCAAACGTCCTTCCTTACTCCGCCGATGGCCATGTCTGCCTACTATTTAAAAGGCATTGCCCCGCCAGAGCTGAAGCTGACGCAAATCTTCAGCGGCGTGATGCCTTTCTTGGGCTGCGTCTTCTTGTGCATGCTTTTGATGTACATGTTCCCCGAGATCGTCTTCTACCTGCCGCGTGTGCTTTATGGCAGCTAATCCCGTTAAACAGACCCCGCCGCGTGCGGTGGGGTCTGTGCCTATTGTGGCGCTCTCGGCGCTTGAACTGCGCGACCGCATTGCCTCGGGCGAGCTGCGCGCAGAGCAAGTGGCCGAAGCCTATCTAGAACAGATCCGTCTGCGCGAACCGCAAGTGCAGGCCTTTGCGTGGCATGACCCTGCCTATGTGATGTATCAGGCCACCGAAGCCGACCGCTTTCGTGGCGCGGGCCGCCCGATTGGGCCGCTGCACGGGGTGCCGATTGCGCTGAAAGACATTATCGACACCGCGCGCATTCCGACCGAAAACGGCGCAGCACTCGACAAAGGCCGGGTGCCGTCGAAAGACGCGGTGATTGTGGCGCGGCTGAAACAGGCCGGCGCGATTATCCTAGGCAAGACCGTGACGACCGAGCTTGCCTTTCTTGCCCCCGGTGTCACCACCAACCCCGTAAACGCCGCCCATACGCCCGGAGGGTCTTCGCAGGGCTCTGCCGCGGCGGTTGCGGCCTTTATGGCACCGCTTGCGGTTGGCACGCAGACCGGCGGGTCGATCATTCGGCCAGCGTCGTTTTGCGGTGTGGTTGGGTTTAAACCGACCTTTGGCGCGATTGCGCGCACTGGCATTCTGCCGCAGTCGCAAACCTTGGATACGGTTGGGGTTTTTGCCCGCAGTGCCGCGGATGCAGCCCTGCTGGCCGAGGTGCTTTACGGGGCCGATGCCGGCGATCCGCAGTCGGTGGCAGGGCCGTTCCCGCGCCTGTTGGATCTGACTCTGACGCCGCCGCCTGTGGCACCGACGTTTGCGTTTTTGCGCCCCATTGGCTGGGATCAGGCCGATCCGCAGCTGCATGCAGCCTTTGCCGAGCTGACCGAGGCCTTGGGTGAGCGTTGCTTTGAGATCGAGCTGCCCGAAGATTTCGCCCGTGGCAATGCCATGCGCGAGGTGATCAATTTTGCCGAAATGGCGCGGGCCTATTATCGCTATGGCCAAGCCTCTGATCTGCTGGCACCCGAAACGCTCGAGGCGCTGAAAAAGGGCAATGCCACGATGGCGCGCGATTATCTGGCGGCGCTGGATTGGCAGCGGGTGTTGTCAGGCGGCTTGGATAAGGTGTTCGAGAGGGCCGACGTCATTCTGACGCCTGCCGCTTTGGGGCCTGCGCCTGCGGGTCTTGCCAGCACCGGCAGTGCTGTTTTCAACGGGCTGTGGAGCCTTTTGGGCACGCCTGCGGTGACGGTGCCGCTGTTCGAGTCAGAAGAAGGTTTGCCGATGGGGGTGCAGCTTGTCGCCGCCCGTCACATGGATGGCCGCTTGCTGCGGTCTGCGCGGTGGTTGACAGAATGGGCACAAGCCCCTGAGGGAGGGAATTGAGATGAAAAAACTGATGGCTTTCGCGGCACTTGCGACGCTTGTTGGCTTCTTGGGCATTCTGGGGTTTCGGGTGCCAACGCTCGATTTGGTGATGGTTTTGGTGCTGACCTTGGGTCTGGCGGGCTATGATATGGTCACCTCGGCCAAGCGCGACAGCGAATAAGACTTTGGCCGCCTCTCCGCGAGATGCGGGGCAGGCGGCCAGCTTTTTCAGCGGTTTAACCTAGGTTGATGATGATCTTGCCGGGGTTTTCGGCCGCTTTCAGCGCGCGAAACGCCTCTGCCGCCTGCGCCAGCGGATAGCGCCCCGCGATGATTGGGCGAATGCCCAAAGCGCCAATCGCCTGCATCATGGTTTCCATCATCGCCCGCGATCCGACAACGATCCCCTCCATGCGAATTTTTGGCCCGATGATCTGGCGGATGCTGACCGTGGCCTCGGTGCCGCCCACAAAGCCGATGATGCCGACAAAGCCGTTAAAGGCGCAGGCGTCCAAAGACTGTGACAGCGTGTGGCCGGTCGTCTCGACCACGATCTCGACGCCCTTGCCGCCGGTGGCCGCGCGCACCGCCGCAGCCCAGTTCGGCGTCTCGCGGTAGTTCACCACATGATCAGCGCCCATGGCCCGCAGCATCTCGGCCTTTTCCGGGGTCGAGGTCAGCGCCACAACCCGCGCGCCCAAGGCCTTGGCAAATTGCAGCGCAAACAGCGCCACGCCGCCGGTGCCTTGCGTCAGCACGGTCTTGCCCGCAGCCACACCTCCGGTTTGCAGGCAGTGCCAAGCGGTCAGCGCTGCAATCGGCATGGTGGCGGCCTCTTCATCACTTAGGCCCGCAGGCGCTGCAACGGCGTCTTCGGCGGGCACCGCGACATAGTCTTGCAACACCCCCGTCATCGGCGCGCCAAGCGTTTTGGTTTTGCGCTGTTCTTGCGTCAAAAGCCCGTCGCGCCAGCCTTGGATATAGCAAGGGATCACCCGATCGCCGAGCGCAAAGCGCGTCACGCCTTCTCCCAGCTCGACCACCGTGCCAACGCAATCCGAGGCCGGCACATAGGGCAGGGCAAGGTCTGGAAAATAGGCCCCCGTCACAATCGACAGATCGCGGTAGTTCAGGCTGGCGGCAATCACCTTCAGCACGATCTCGCCCGGTTTCGCGCGCGGGCGTGGCACCTGCGCCATCTGAAGCGCGTTGATTGAAAAGGCCGTCGCCTGCATCGCGTTCATCTGATCTGGGGCTTTGGTCATGGTCTTTGGTCCTATCTGGGGTTAGGCGGCGTGGCCTGCCTGAGTGCGCGACAGCGTGGCAAGAAGATCGGCGAAACGGTCGCCTTGGATCGAGACATGGCCGCGCATTGCGGCGGCGGCGGCGTTCGAATCACCCGATTTGATCGCAGTGACGATGGTTTCATGTTCCTCAAGCGAGGAAGACATCCGATCGCGCGCGCGCAATTGCAGGCGACGGTAGGCTTGCAGCCGTTTTTGCAGCCGATCAATCTCGCCATGCAAAAAGCCGTTGCCGCCGATGCTGCGGATGGCTGCGTGAAATTCTTCATTGGCATAGTAATAAGCATCACTGTCGCCAGAGCCTGCGGCCTGCGCGCAGGCGCGGTGCAGCGCTGTCAGCTCTTGCACATCCAAAGCCGTGGCGCGGCGGGCGCAGTTGCGGGCACAAAGCGATTCAAGTTCGGCAATAACTTCAAACATTTCGCTAAGTTTTTGCGGCCCCACCTCGGCTGCAAAAGCGCCGCGGCGCGGGATATGTTCGACAAGCCCTGTGGCTGCCAGTTGAAACAGCGCCTGCCGGATCGGGGTACGCGAGACGTTGAATTCATGCGCAAGGGCGGCTTCGTCCAACCGCTCGCCGGGGCGGATCATGCCGGTCAGAATGCGGTCTTCAAGGGCGTCGCGCAGGCTTGTTTCAGGTTTTTTCATGATCGCTTCGTCTCCTGTCCCCTCTGCTTATCGCAGGACTTGCGATACCAAAAGGAAATTCTTGTATACAATTTGTTTGCGCTGGAACACATGCAGTGTTACCGATTTCGGGGAGCCGGCATTTCTGGAGGGGAGCATCGGCTGTCTTTTTGTTCTTGGGAGGGAACCACTATGAAATTTTCTAGCCTTGCGATTGCGGTCGCGGTCTCGTCTTCGCTGCTGTCGTCGGCGGCCTTTTCGGAAACCTTGAAACTGAGCCACCAGTGGTCTGAAGGCGATGTGCGCCATCAGGTTGCGCAGATGGTGGCCGATGATGTGGCAGCGGCTGGCGTCGATCTGCAAATCCAGATTTTTCCAAACCAAACCCTGTTCAAAGCCCGCGAGCAATACACGCCGCTGTCGCGTGGCCAGTTGGATATGACCGTGCTGCCGCTCAGCTATGCGGGCGGCCAACAGCCTGCCTATAACCTGACGCTGATGCCAGGCCTGGTGAAAAACCACGACCACGGCAACCGCCTGTCGCATTCGCCCTTCATGGATGAAGTGCAAAAGATCATGGCGGGCGATGATGTGATCACGCTGGTGCATGGCTATCTGGCGGGGGGCTTTGGTTCGAACAAAGGCTGCATCACCAAGCCTGCTGATGTTGCCGGGATCAGCATTCGTGCGGCTGGCAAATCCTTCGAGCAGATGCTGGCCGGTGCTGGCGCGTCGATTTCGTCGATGGCCTCGTCCGAGATTTACCCAGCGCTGCAAACCGGCGTGCTGGATGCGACCAACACCTCGTCGGAAAGCTTTGTCAGCTACCGCCTTTACGAACAGCTTAAGTGCTATACCCCCGCTGGCGAATATGCGCTTTGGTTCATGTATCAGCCGATGCTGATGAACAAAACGACCTTCGAGGCCCTGAACCAAGCCCAGCAAGACGCTTTGATGGCAGCCTCGGCTAAGGCCGAAGCCTTTTATCTCGAGCAAGCAAAACTTGGTGATGAGGTTGCTGCCAAAGCGTTTTCGGATGCGGGTGTCGAGCTTGCTCAGATGACGGAAGCCGATTTCAACGCATGGCGTGATCTGGCGAAAACCACATCTTATCCGGCTTTTGTGGCAGAAACGCCGGACGGTCAGCGTCTGCTTGATCTGGCGCTGTCGGTAGAATGATCGGATGCGGCGGCGGATCACACCGCCGCCGCTTTTCTGCCCCCCGCCGATTTTCTGCCCGCAGAGGCCCGCTGGCCCATTTCCCGCCAATCCTTCTATTGATGGACGTCAAATGCCCCTTCTCATTCGGGTTATTCATGCAATTTCGACTCTTTGCGGCGTGATCGCCTCTTTGATGATTTTTGCGTCGGTTTTGATCACTTGTCAGATGATCTTTGTCCGTTCGGTGTTGAACCAATCCACCATCTGGCAAACCGAGGTGGTGATCTATCTGATGATCGCGGCCACCTTGATCGGGTTGCCCTATGTGCAAAAGCTGCGCGGCCATGTTGGCGTTGATCTGCTGCCAACGCTGTTGCCGCAGCGGATGCGGCGCGGGCTTGCGGCGCTTACGCTTTTGGTCACCGCAGGCATGGTGGCAATCATGCTGTGGCACGGCTGGGATATGTGGCATCTGGCATGGGCGCGAAACTGGAAGTCTGAGACCGTGATGTCCTTCCCGCTTTGGGTGCCTTATCTGGCCGTGCCGCTGGGCTTTGGGCTGTTCTTGGTGCAGGTGCTGGGCGATCTGTGGATGACACTTACCAACACAAGCCTCGATAGCTCTGGCATGCCTGTTGTTGACACCCCCCTCGCTTCAAAGGACATCTGATGGACCCGCTTGCACTTGGCGGCCTTGTCGCCCTTTCCACTGTTATCATTCTGTTCTCGGGCGTTTCTGTCGGGGTTGGGCTGCTGATTGTCGCCACCTTTTTCATGTATGTGTTTGATGGGCCGCGCAGCCTGCAAGCGCTGCCGGAACTGTTCTACGGCGATCTGAATTCCTTTGCGTTGCTGTCGATTCCGATGTTCATCATCATGGGATCGGCGATTTCCTCCACCCGTGCCGGCCCCGATCTTTACGAGGCGCTGGAGCGCTGGCTGACCAAAGTGCCGGGCGGGCTGGTGGTGTCAAACCTTGGTGCCTGTGCGCTGTTTGCGGCGATGTCGGGGTCTTCACCTGCCACCTGCGCCGCAATCGGCAAGATGGGCATCCCCGAGATGCGCAAGCGCGGCTATCCCGACGAGGTCGCCGCAGGTTCCATTGCCGCCGGCGGCACCTTGGGGATTTTGATCCCGCCATCGGTGACGATGATCGTCTACGGTATTGCCACCGAAACCAGCATCGGGCGTCTGTTTCTGGCGGGAGTGATGCCGGGGATTTTGCTGGTGTCTTTGTTCATCGCTTGGGCCATTTTTGACACATGGCGGCGTGGGGCTGCTGGCGTGGCGCTGTCGGGTATTAACTACAGCTGGAAAGAGCGGTTCGAGATTTTGCCGCGCGTGCTGCCCTTCGTCGTGATTATCCTTGGCGTGCTGTATGCGCTTTATGGCGGCATCGCGACGCCTTCGGAAACCGCGGCGGTGGGGGCGCTGTTCTGCATCGTGGTGGCGATTGTGGTCTACCGCATGGTGCAACCGGCAGCCCTTTGGGTGGTGCTGCGCGATTCCACGCGTGAAAGCGTGATGATCTTGTTCATCATCGGCGCGGCTGGGGTGTTTTCCTATATGCTGTCATCGCTGTTTGTCACCCAATCGGTGGCGGGCTGGATTGCCGAGCTGGACGTCAACCGTTGGGTTTTGATGGGGATTATCAACCTGTTTCTGCTGGTTGCAGGCTTTTTCTTGCCGCCGGTGGCAGTGATCTTGATGTCAGCGCCGATCCTTTTGCCGATCATCACAGCCGCTGGCTTTGACCCCTATTGGTTTGCGGTGATCGTGACGATCAATATGGAAATCGGTCTGATCACCCCGCCGGTCGGCCTGAACCTTTACGTCATCAACGGCATTGCGCCCGATATTTCGCTGCGCAAAATCCTTGTGGGCTCGATGCCGTTTGTACTGTGCATGGTGTTGGCAATTGCGATTTTGT
Source organism: Cypionkella sp. (assembly GCF_036782355.1). NCBI lineage: Bacteria > Pseudomonadati > Pseudomonadota > Alphaproteobacteria > Rhodobacterales > Paracoccaceae > Cypionkella > Cypionkella sp. Next base: position 23,077 of record NZ_DAIPZF010000016.1, on the reverse strand, counting down.
CGGCCTTCCCGGGGATCGTGACATGGTTGCCCGACACCATTATGGGGCCGGAGATGGTGCGATGAATATCGCGCGTAATCTGCTGAACGATCTTGCGCTGCGCATCACCGAAGTCGGGCGTGGGTTGATCAGCGCACCCCAAGAAAAGTCGATCGCCGAGCTTTGTGAAAGCCTGCTGAGCGGGCGCGGCGAGGCGACGGGGCTTGCCACCGCAAGTGCGATCTTCGAGCGCTATGCGCAGCTGTCCAAGGCCAAAAAGCTGGCGTTTTTCCTGATGCTGAAGGATCAATTCAGCGTCGATAAGCCAAAGCTGGATGCGGCCTTGGCAAAATGGGATGGCGCCACCGGCACGGGGCTGCGCCAGTTGCACGCAGCATCCGAACCGCGGTCGCAAGAGATGATCCGCAGGCTGAACCGTGCCCCCGGTGGCACGCGCAAGCTGGTGTCGATGCGGCAAGATTTGCTGCAATTTGTCGCCGAAGATGCCAGCCTCAAGGGCTTGGATAGCGATTTCCAGCATCTGTTTTCGTCATGGTTCAACCGTGGCTTTCTGGATTTGCAGCGCATTGACTGGTCAACGCCTGCGGCAATTTTGGAAAAGATCATCCGCTATGAGGCCGTGCATGAAATCGCCGGATGGGACGATCTACGCCGCCGCGTGGCAGCCCCCGACCGCAGGCTTTACGCGTTTTTCCATCCAGCGCTGGCAGATGATCCGCTGATCTTTGTCGAAGTGGCGCTGAACGAAAGCATTCCGGGCAATATCGGCGCCATTCTTGCCGCAGACCGCCCCAGCTTGGACCCGAAAAAGGCCCAGACGGCGGTGTTTTATTCGATCTCGAATTGTCAGGAAGGTCTGCGCGGGATTTCCTTTGGCAATTTTCTGATCAAACAAGTGGTGGAAGAATTGCGCCGCGAGTTTTCGGCGCTGAACGCCTTTGTCACGCTGTCGCCGGTGCCGGGCCTGCGCAAATGGGCGTTGCAGCAACAGGCGGCGGGCAGTCTGCCCGAGCGTCTGGCCAAGATCGTCGAAGCGGCAGAGAAAAGCGAGACCCGCAGCGGCCTTGCCGAGCTGTGCGCGCATTACATGCTGGTGGCGCGGGCCTCGAATGGGGCGGCGACGGACCCCGTGGCGCGGTTTCACCTTGGCAATGGCGCAAGGCTTGAAAAGATCCACGAAAACGCCGATGCAAGCGCGCGGGGGCAAAAGGCCTCTTGGGGGGTGATGGTGAACTATCTTTACGATCTGCAAACCATCGAGCGCAATCACGAAGCCTATACCAACGCAAACGATGTCATCGCCTCGGTGGTGGTGCAAAAACTTCTGAAATCAAGCTAGTCAGGACGACCAATGTATCAGGGAAACACTCTGGCCCAAGCCCTTCGCGCAGCCTCTGTGGGGCGCGAAGAGGCTACCTTTGCCATCGATCAGGACAGCCAGCAAAGCATTTCCTATGGCGCGCTGTGGAACGAGGCCGAGCGGATCGCCAGCGCGCTGGTGGCTTTGGGCGTGCAGCCGCAAGATCGGGTGGCGGTGCAGATTGAAAAGTCGGTTACAGCGATTGCGCTTTATCTGGGCACGGTGCTGTGCGGCGCCATTCATCTGCCGCTGAACACCGCCTATACTTCGGCCGAGGTGTCGTATTTTCTAACTGACGCCAGCCCAAGGGTGTTTGTAGGCGACCCTGCCAAGCTTGCAGCCCTGACGCCGGTGGCGCAGGCTGCGGGCGTGCAATGCGTGCTCAGCTTGGATGCGCAGGGTGCGGGCAGTTTGTCGGATGCGGCGGCTAAGGTTGCCCCCATTGCCCAAGCTGTGGCGCGTGGGCCTGATGATCTTGCAGCTTTTCTTTATACCTCGGGCACCACGGGCCGCTCAAAGGGGGCGATGCTGACGCATGGCAACCTGACCTCGAACGCCGAGGCGCTGCGCGATCTGTGGCAGTTCACCGCGCAAGATGTGCTGATCCACGCCTTGCCGATCTTCCACACCCATGGGCTGTTTGTGGCGCTGAATGTCACACTTTTGGCGGGGGGGGCGGTTGCGCTGCATCGCGGCTTTAACCCTGAAAAGATCTTGGCGAATTTCGCCACGGCCACCACCATGATGGGGGTGCCAACCTTTTACACCCGCCTGCTGGGCCAACCGGGCCTGACGCCCGAAGCCGCGCGCCACATGCGGCTGTTCATCTCGGGCTCTGCCCCGATGCTGACCGACACCCACGCGCAATGGAAGGCCGCGACCGGCCAGCAGATTTTGGAACGCTACGGCATGACCGAAACCTGCATGAACACCTCGAACCCCTATGTGGGGGCGCGCAAGGCTGGCACGGTTGGCCTGCCGCTGCCGGGGGTCGAGGTGCGTCTGGTCGATGGCGCGGGCCAGACCTGCGCGCAGGGCGAAGTTGGCGGCATCGAGGTGCGCGGGCCCAATCTGTTCAAGGGCTATTGGAACATGCCAGAAAAAACCGCCGAAGACATGCGCCCCGAGGGCTGGTTTGCCACCGGTGATCTTGGGCAGATGGATGAGGACGGCTATTTCACCATCGTTGGGCGTTCAAAGGATCTGATCATCGCGGGGGGCTATAATATTTACCCCAAAGAGATCGAGGTTCTGATTGATGCCGTGCAAGGCGTGGTCGAAAGCGCTGCTTTTGGCGTGCCGCATCCTGATTTTGGCGAAAGCGTCGCGGTTGCGGTGGTGCGCGCCGAAGGCTCTGATCTGACAGCCGAGCAGATCTTGGCGCAGATCGGCCCAGAGCTTGCGCGCTTTAAACACCCGCATCATATTCGTTTTGTCACCGCTTTGCCGCGCAACACCATGGGCAAAGTACAGAAAAACGAACTGCGCCGCGCCTTTACCGCCTAGGCTTCCGCGATGTTGGGCGGCCAGAATGCCCGTTTTGGGGCTGGCTGGCCGCTTAAGGTTTTTGCTGCGCTGCCTTAGGCGATGACAACTTCGGTGGACCAAGTCTGACAATCTTGCACCAAAGCGTCACTGAGCGCAGCATCAGTGAACAGCAGATCGACATCCTTAAGCGAGCAGATCGTCATCGGGGCTTTGCGTTCGAATTTTAAATGATCGGCCACCACCATCACCACGCGCGAACGCTTGATTGCGGTGCTGCTGACCATCACCTCTTGGCCGTCAAAATCCAGCAAATCGCCATCTGCATCAATCGCCGAGCATCCCAGAACCGAATAATCAAATTTGAATTGCTTGACCATTTCAACCGTCAGTCCGCCCACGATACCGCCATCCGATCGGCGCAAGACCCCGCCCGCCAGAATGATCTCGCAGCTTTTGTTGGCGGCTAAGATATTGGCAATGTTCAAATTATTTGTCACAATCAGCAGGTTTTCATGGTCGAGCAACTCTTGCGCCACGGCCTCGGTGCTGGTGCCGATGTTCATGAAGACCGAAGCGCCATCCGGGATCGTTTGCGCGCATTTTTGCGCGATGGCTTTCTTGCCGGCCTCGTTCAGCCGACGCCGTTCTTTGTAAAGAATATTCACCACACCCGAGGGCACCACCGCGCCGCCATGCACGCGCTCTAGTCGCCCACTTTCGGCCAGATCGGCCAAATCGCGGCGGATTGTTTGCACCGTGACGCCGTAGCTTTCGGCAAGATCGTCCACCGTGACCTTGCCGTCTTTGCGGGCAAGTTCAAGGATTTCGCGCTGTCTGAAATTTGAGGCCACGGCCTGCTCCAGTCTTCTTTGCCGTCTGATCTGCGCGGACCAAGCCGCTCTTCTAACAAGCAACACTCGCGTCGGGGCGTCAAGCCTTGGATGGACCTGAAGCGGTCTGCGATGGCAAAAACGAAGCCAATTCACATAAAATTGCTTCTATTTCAGAGGTTTGAACAAAAGCGAACATAAACGAACATTCGTTGTTGATTTCTGGCGTGCTTTGCTGTTGACTGCCCTAACGTCAAAAGTCGAAGGGCTTCGGCGGAAGAGTGAATGCGGGGAGGCTTCATTGGGTCAGCGTGAACATCACGACAGCGTCGACGTTTTTGTCATCGGTGGTGGCATCAACGGGTGTGGAATTGCGCGTGATGCGGCGGGGCGCGGGCTGCGCGTGGCTTTGGCTGAAATGAATGACCTTGCCTCGGCGACCTCTTCGGCCTCGACCAAATTGTTTCACGGCGGGTTGCGCTATCTGGAATATTGGGAAGTGCGTCTGGTGCGCGAAGCGCTGATCGAGCGCGAAACGCTGCTGACTGCGATGCCGCATATTTCTTGGCCGATGCGATTTGTGCTGCCTTATCATAAAGATATGCGGTTCGAAGGTGATACGCCGACCTCCAAGGTTTTGGGCGTGCTGATGCCTTGGATGCGCGGGCGCAGGCCGGCTTGGCTGATCCGCTTTGGCCTGTTTTTGTATGACCATCTGGGCGGGCGGAAAATTCTGCCGCCGACCCGTACGCTGGATCTGACCACAGATCCCGCAGGGCGGGCGCTGCAAGACAAGTTCAAGCATGCCTTTGAATATTCCGATTGCTGGATCGAGGATTCGCGGCTGGTTGTGCTGAATGCCCGCGACGCAGAGGCGCGCGGCGCGCAGATCAATGTGCAAACCAAAGTGATCTCGGCCCACCGCGCGGCTGACCATTGGGAAGTGACAGTTCAGGACCGCGAGACCGAAGCCAGCCGGGTGATCCGCGCCAAAATGTTGGTGAATGCCGGTGGGCCTTGGGTTGGCGACATCATTCACAACACGGTGCGGCTGAATTCAACCGAAGGCGTGCGTCTGGTGCGCGGCAGCCATATCGTGACGAAAAAGCTGTTCGATCACGACAAATGCTATTTCTTTCAAGGCACTGACGGGCGCATCATTTTCGCCATTCCCTATGAGACCGATTTTACCCTGATCGGCACCACAGATGCCGAACAGGCCGATCCCTCGATCAAGCCTATCTGCACGCCCGAGGAGGAGGACTATCTTTGTGCCTTTGCCTCGCAGTATTTCAAAAAGCCGATCACTCCGGCTGATATCGTCTGGAGCTATTCCGGCGTGCGCCCGCTTTATGATGACGGCGCAAGTTCGGCGACGGCTGCGACCCGCGACTATACGCTGAAGGTCGATACCACCGGTGGCGCGCCGATGCTGAACGTCTTTGGCGGTAAAATCACCACCTATCGGCGGCTGGCCGAGCATGCCTTGGATAAGATCATGCCGTTTTTCGGTGCGCCCTCCAAGGCTTGGACCGCTGGCGTGGCTTTGCCGGGTGGCGATTTCCTTGTGGGAGATGTCGCGCGGTTGATTGCCGAAGTGCAGGCGAAATATGGTTTTCTGTCAGAGGCTTGGGCGCAGCGCCTGATCCGCGGCTATGGCACTGAGGCGGTGCAGATTTTGGGCGATGCCAAGACAGCCGCCGATCTGGGGCAAGACTTTGGCGCGACGCTAACTGCGCGCGAAGTCGATTGGCTGATGCAAAAGGAATTCGCGCGCGTGGCCGAAGATGTTGTGTGGCGGCGCACAAAACTGGGGCTGCGCTTAAGCCCCGAGCAGATCGCGACATTGGATGCTTGGATGAAGGCCCAAGGGGTCAAACGCCAGATTTCGGCAGCGGAATAGGGCGGGGAGAGACAGAATGACACTGGTATTCGAGGGCGTCTCGAAGGTCGTAAACGGCCAGACGCATATCTATAAAACCGATTTGACGCTGCAAAACGGCACGATGAACGTGCTGCTGGGGCAAACCTCTTCGGGCAAGACCTCGCTGATGCGGCTGATGGCGGGGCTGGATGTGCCAAACACCGGCCGGGTGTTTTGGAACGGCAAGGATGTCACCGGCATGCGGGTGCAAGATCGCAAGGTGGCGATGGTCTATCAGCAGTTCATCAACTATCCCAGCATGAGCGTTTACGACAATATCGCCTCGCCCTTGCGGCTGATGGGCAAGACCAAGGCCGAGATTGACGCCGCCGTTCACAAGGCCGCCGATCTGATGCAGCTGGGCCCGATGTTGCAGCGCAAACCGCTGGAATTATCGGGCGGCCAGCAGCAACGCTGCGCTTTGGCGCGGGCCTTGGTGAAGGACGCGGGCCTTGTTTTGTTGGACGAACCCTTGGCGAACCTTGACTATAAGCTGCGCGAAGAATTGCGCGCCGAGATTCCGAAGATCTTTGAAGAAGCAGGCTCGATCTTTGTCTATGCCACAACCGAACCTGAAGAGGCGCTGTTGCTGGGCGGCAATACTGCCACGCTTTGGGAAGGCCGCGTCACCCAATTTGGCCTGACGCCGCAGGTGTACCGCAAGCCCGTCAACGCTGTGACCGCGCGGGTGTTCAGCGATCCGCCGATGAACTTTGTGCAGATGGTGGCATCGGGGGGGCGCATGGATTTCGGCAATGGCGTGACGGCGGCCAATGCTGGCCTGCCAAATGGCCAATATCTGGCAGGCTTTCGCCCGAACCATCTGGCGCTAGAACCGCAATCCAAGGCCAGTCTAGAGTTTACCGCGCGGCTTTCGGTGACCGAGATCACCGGGTCCGAGACCTTTGTGCATCTGGAACATATGGGTGCGCGCTGGGTCGGGCTGATCCACGGCGTGCGGAATTTGGCGCTTGGGCAAGATATCAAAGTCTATCTCGACCCCGCTCATATCTATATTTTCGCGCAGGATGGCCAATTGGTCGCCGCTGCGCCCTATGCGGAGGCCGCGTAACATGGCGAAAATCACGCTTGATAATCTGGCGCATTCCTATGTCAAAAACCCGCAATCCGAAGATGATTTTGCGCTGAAAGAGCTGAACAACGATTGGACCGATGGCGAGGCCTATGCGCTTTTGGGGGCCTCGGGCTGCGGCAAATCTACCTTGCTGAACATCATCTCGGGCCTGTTGCAGCCTTCGCAGGGGCGGATTTTGTTCAATGGCCAAGACGTCACCAATCAGCCCACAGCCGAGCGCAACATCGCGCAAGTGTTTCAATTTCCAGTGGTTTATGACACGATGACGGTGCATGACAATCTGGCGTTTCCGCTGCGCAACCGGGGGGCCGAACCGGCCTATATCGCCGCGCGGGTGCAGCAGATTGCCAAGATGATCGGCATGGAAGACATGCTGACCAAAAAGGCCCGCGGGTTGACCGCGGATATCAAGCAAAAGATCAGCCTTGGCCGCGGCATGGTGCGCGAGGATGTCAACGCCTTGCTGTTTGACGAGCCGCTGACCGTGATCGACCCGCATATGAAGTGGGAATTGCGCACGCAGTTGAAATCGCTGCACCACGAGTTTGGCCATACGATGATTTACGTCACGCATGATCAGACCGAGGCGCTGACCTTCGCCGATAAGGTGGTGGTGATGTATGATGGCCGTGTTGTGCAAATCGGCACGCCGCAAGAGCTGTTTGAACGCCCCGCGCATACCTTTGTTGGCTATTTCATCGGCTCGCCGGGGATGAATGTGATTGACGCGCAGATCAACGGCACTTTGGCTTTGGTGGCGGGGGTGCAGATGGATCTGGCGGCGGGCTACGCGCCGCTTGATGGCAAAGTGCAGATCGGCGTGCGGCCCGAGTTCATTCACTTGGGCACGGGCAGCGCGGGCCTGCCGGTGCAGATCCGCCGCGTCGAGGATGTGGGCCGCCACAAGATCGTGCGGGCCAGCCTGAACGGCCAAGAGATCAATCTGATCGCCGCCGAGGGTGCCGAGATTTCAGCCGACATGAACCGCGTCGTTTTTGATCCGGCTGGGATCAATGTCTATCGCAATGATTGGCGCGTCGCGCCGCAAGACAAGGCCGCATGATGAATAAGACAGTCAATCAAAAAGCGTGGTTCTTGGTACTGCCGGTGCTGCTGCTGGTGGCGTTTTCTGCTGTTATCCCCTTGATGACAGTGGTGAATTATTCGGTGCAAGACACCTTTGGCCAGAACAAATTCTTTTGGGCGGGGCTCGAGTGGTTTCGCGACATGCTGCAATCGCAACGGATGTGGGATGCGCTGGGGCGGCAGGTGCTGTTCTCGGCAATCATTTTGGCGATCGAGGTGCCTTTGGGGATCTTCGTTGCCCTGAACATGCCGAAAAAGGGCTTTTGGGCCTCGGTCTGTCTGGTGCTGATGTCGCTGCCGCTGCTGATCCCTTGGAACGTTGTTGGCACGATTTGGCAAATCTTTGGCCGCGTCGATATTGGGCTTTTGGGCTATACGCTGACCAAGCTGGGGATCGCCTATAACTACACCCAAGACAGTTTTGCCGCTTGGGTCACGGTGATTGCGATGGATGTTTGGCACTGGACCTCGCTTGTCGCTTTGCTGGCCTATGCCGGGCTGCAATCCATTCCCAACGCCTATTATCAAGCCGCCAAGATCGACCAAGCCAGCCGCTGGAACGTGTTTCGCTTTATCGAGCTGCCAAAGATGATGGGCGTGCTGATGATCGCCATTCTGCTGCGCTTCATGGACAGCTTTATGATCTACACCGAGCCCTTTGTGGTGACCGGCGGCGGGCCTGGCAATGCCACCACCTTCCTGTCGATTGACCTTGTGAAGATGGCGCTTGGCCAGTTTGACCTTGGCCCAGCAGCTGCGTTCAGCCTGATGTATTTCTTGGTTATCTTGCTGATTTCATGGGTGTTCTACACCGTTATGACCAATATCGACAAAAGGGATGGCCTGTGATGACCGACAGCACAATTGCCTTCAAGCCAAGCGCCAAAGCCCAAACCCGCGGCTTCAAGATCAATGGCGCAGCCGTGGTGATGGCGGTTTATATCCTGTTTCTGATGCTGCCGATCTATTGGTTGGTGAACATGAGCCTGAAGAGCAATACCGAGATTTTGGGCGAATTCTCACTGTGGCCGCGTGATCTGACCTTTGCCAATTACGCCACCATTCTGACAGACCCAAGCTGGTATATGGGCTATGTCAACAGCCTGATCTATGTGGTCATGAACATGGCGATCAGCCTGACCGTGGCGCTGCCGGCCGCCTATGCCTTTAGCCGCTATTCGTTTATGGGCGACAAGCATCTGTTCTTTTGGCTGCTGACCAACCGGATGGCGCCGCCTGCGGTCTTTGCGCTGCCGTTCTTTCAGCTTTATTCCAGCATCGGCCTGTTTGACACCCATATCGCCGTGGCGCTGGCGCATTGCCTGTTCAACGTGCCTTTGGCGGTTTGGATCTTGGAAGGCTTTATGCGCGGCGTGCCCAAAGAGATCGACGAGACCGCCTATATCGATGGCTATTCCTTTGGCCGCTTCTTCATCCAGATCTTTATGCCGCTGATCGCCAGTGGCATCGGGGTGGCAGCCTTCTTCTGCTTTATGTTTTCTTGGGTGGAGCTGCTGTTGTCGCGCACGCTGACGGCGGTGGCGGCCAAGTCAATTGCCTCGACGATGACGCGCACGGTGTCTGCAAGTGGCATGGATTGGGGCGTGCTGGCGGCGGCTGGCGTGCTGACGATCTTGCCCGGCGCCTTGGTCATCTACTTTGTCCGCAATTACATCGCCAAGGGCTTTGCCCTGGGCCGCGTATAAAAGGGATTTATCATGCTCGACTGGATGGCTTGGACCACCGCGACCGCTGCCTTTTTCGTCTGTATCGCTTGCCTTTTGGTGATCTTTACGACGCTTGCGATCAAATACCCCGAGACGCCGCGCATAGGGGTGCTGCGGATCGAGACCACACGGGGGGATCGTCTGTTCATCACACTTCTCGGCTCTGCCTTTATCAATCTGGCATGGCTGGGGCTCGAGATAGCACCGCAACCCTATGCGATGCTTGCCTGCCTGATCTACGCCGCAGCGGTCTTTCGCTGGGTGTAATCAGTTTCGCCGCGGCAGGTGCATCTGCACCGGCCGTATAGCTACGGTTCTAACGGGAGGAAACCAAGTGAACCTTACTCTAAAATCCTCAACAGCTCTGGCGCTTGCGCTGGGTCTGCTGGCGGGCCCGGCCATGGCCGATATGGACTCTGCCAAGACATTTCTAGATGCGGAAATCGGCGATCTGTCCACCCTCAGCCGCGCTGATCAAGAAGCGGAAATGCAGTGGTTTATGGACGCTGCCAAGCCCTTTGCGGGCATGGAAATCAAGGTGGCCTCGGAAACGCTGACCACGCATGAATACGAATCCAAAGTCTTGGCGGATGCCTTCACCAAGATCACCGGCATCAAGATCACCCATGATCTAATTGGCGAAGGCGATGTGGTTGAAAAGCTGCAAACCCAGATGCAGTCGGGCGAGAATATCTATGACGGATATATCAACGACTCGGACTTCATCGGCACCCATTGGCGCTATCAGCAGGTGCGCAACCTGACCGACTGGATGGCGAATGAGGGCAAAGACGTCACCAATCCGGGCCTTGATCTTGCGGACTTTATCGGCACCTCGTTCACCACGGCGCCAGATGGCAAGCTTTACCAGCTGCCGGTTCAGCAATTCGCCAACCTTTACTGGTTCCGTCAAGACTGGTTCACCGATCCGAAAAATATGGCCGATTTCAAAGCCCAATACGGCTATGATCTGGGCGTTCCAATCAACTGGTCGGCCTATGAAGACATCGCGGCCTTCTTTACCGGGCGCGAGCAGGACGGCAAGGCTGTCTATGGTCATATGGACTATGGCAAAAAAGACCCATCGCTGGGCTGGCGTTTCACCGATGCGTGGCTTTCGATGGCTGGGAACGGCGACAAGGGCCTGCCAAACGGCAAGCCGGTTGACGAATGGGGCATTCGCGTTGATGCCAATGATCGCCCTGTCGGGTCTTGCACCTCGCGCGGGGGGGACACCAACGGGCCGGCTTCGGTCTATGCGGTGCAGAAATACGTCGATTGGCTGAAAGCCTATGCGCCACCTGCCGCCGCTGGCATGGTGTTTGGTGAAGCAGGCCCCGTGCCTGCGCAGGGTGAAATCGCTCAGCAGATCTTTTGGTACACCGCTTTCACCGCTGATATGGTGAAGGATGGCTTGCCAGTCGTGAACGCAGACGGCACGCCAAAATGGCGGATGGCACCTTCGCCACACGGGCCATATTGGAAAGACGGCATGAAGCTGGGCTACCAAGATGTGGGTTCCTTCACTTTGATGAAATCCACCCCAGAAGATCGGGCAAAAGCCGCTTGGCTTTATGGCCAGTTCATCGTGTCGAAGACGGTTGACGTCAAGAAATCGCAAGTCGGTCTGACCTTCGTGCGCGAATCCACCATCCGCGACAAAAGCTTTACCGAGCGTGCGCCAAAGCTGGGTGGCCTGATCGAATTCTACCGCTCGCCGGCGCGCGTGCAGTGGACGCCAACCGGCACCAACGTGCCTGACTATCCAAAGCTGGCACAGCTGTGGTGGCAGAACATCGGCGATGCGTCTTCGGGGGCAAAGTCGGTGCAAGAAGCGATGGACAGCCTTTGTGCTGAACAGGAAAAGGTCATGAGCCGCATCGAGGCTTCGGGCGTGCAGGGTGATATCGGCCCGAAAATGGCCGAAGAGCATGATCTGGCTTGGTGGAATGCCGAGTCTGTCAAAAACGGCTCGCTTGCGCCGCAGATGATGCTGGAAAATGAAAAGGAACAGGGGCAGACCATCGCCTATGAAGACCTGATCAAGTCCTGGCAATAAGCCTGACGTCTGGGGCCAGATCTTGGCCCCAGACACCAAATGCGAACACCAAATGCGAAATTCTGCTTAAGTTAAGATCGGATTTTCGGTATTCGATACAGCGGCTGCACCCCGGTGTGGCCGCCTCTTTCAGCCCAAGATGGGGAATTTGCATGCGTTACGTCCTTGCAATAGACCAAGGCACCACCTCGACCCGCGCGATTTTATTCGATGCCGAGATGCGTGCGACGGCCCAAGCTCAAGAAGAATTCACCCAACATTTCCCGCAGTCTGGCTGGGTTGAACATGATCCCGCCGACCTTTGGGCGACCACGCTGGCCACCTGTCGCGCCGCGATTGCTCAGGCCGGGATTGGCCCACAAGACATTGCGGCCATCGGCATCACCAATCAACGCGAGACCGTGATCGTCTGGGACAAAGCCACCGGCGCGCCGCTGCATAACGCAATTGTCTGGCAAGACCGCCGCACTGCGGATCTGTGCCGTGATCTGCGCGAGGCTGGCCACGAGCCGATGATCACCCACCGCACTGGCCTGCTGCTGGACCCCTATTTCTCGGCCAGCAAGCTGAAATGGATCCTTGATCACACCCCCGGCGCGCGCGACCGTGCCGCCAAGGGCGAGCTGTTGTTCGGCACCGTTGACAGCTTTCTGATCTGGAAACTAACCGGCGGGGCCGTGCATGCCACCGACGCCACCAATGCCGCGCGCACCATGCTTTACGACATTCGCAAGGGCCGCTGGAGCCAGACAATCTGCGATCTTTTGGGCATTCCGATGCAAATGCTGCCGGTGGTCAAAGATTGCGCCGATGATTTTGGCGAAACTCTGCCTGCGTATTTTGGCGCTGCGATCCCGATCCACGGGGTGGCGGGCGATCAGCAAGCGGCGACGGTTGGGCAGGCTTGCTTTCAGCCCGGCATGTTGAAATCGACCTATGGCACGGGCTGCTTTGCGCTGCTGAACACCGGCGACACGCCGGTGACCTCGACGCATCGGCTATTGACCACCATCGCCTATCAGCTGGACGGCAAGCCGACCTATGCGCTGGAAGGCTCGATCTTTGTGGCGGGGGCTGCGGTGCAATGGCTGCGCGACGGGCTTGGCCTGATCAAGGCCGCAGCCGAGACGCAGGTGCTGGCCGATCAGGCCGACCCGCAGCAAAATGTCATTCTGGTGCCGGCCTTTGTCGGCCTTGGTGCGCCCTATTGGAACCCCGATTGTCGCGGCGCGATGTTTGGTTTGACCCGTGGCACTGGGCCCGCGGAAATGGCCAAGGCGGCGCTGGAAAGTGTCGGCTATCAGACCCGCGATCTGCTGGATGCGATGTCGGCCGATTGGCAGGCCGAGGGCGTGCAGCCGGTGTTGCGCGTCGATGGCGGCATGGCGGCCAGCGATTGGGCGATGCAGTTTTTATCCGACATCATCGCAGCGCCAGTTGACCGCCCGAATATCCACGAGACCACAGCGCTTGGCGTGGCGTGGCTTGCGGGGATGCGGGCGGGGATTTACCCCGATCAGCAGGGCTTTGCGCAAACTTGGGCGCGCGAGACTCAATTTACTCCGCAAATGGACGATGCCCTGCGCCAATCAAAATACGCTGCGTGGAAAAAAGCCGTGCAGGCCACCCTCAGCGTCTAAAGGACGACCATGACCGATATGACACTGCGCCGCTATTTGACGGCAAGCGAGCAACCCGCCAACCTGATCTTTCTGCTGGAAGACATCGCAAGCGCCTGTCGCGTGATCGCAACGCTGGTGCGAGAGGGGGCTTTTGCCGGCAATCTTGGCTCGGCTGGCGCGGTCAATGTGCAGGGCGAGACCCAGAAAACGCTGGATATTTTGGCCAATGACGCCTTTGAGCGGATCTGTTCAAACAGCCCGCGTCTGGCAGCGCTGGTCTCGGAAGAGGTCGAGGAAGTGACCTGGTTGAAAGAGCCCGAGGCCGGCGATTATCTGCTCTATTTCGACCCTTTGGATGGCTCGTCCAATCTGGATGTGAACCTGTCGGTCGGCTCGATCTTTGCGGTGATGCAGGTGGAAAAAGACGGTGATCGCAATGTTTTGCACGCGGGCAGGCGGCAGCTTTGCGCGGGCTATGCGCTTTATGGCCCCTCGACCATGCTGGTGCTGACCGATGGCACCGAGGTGTCAGGCTTTACCTGCCAACATGGCACGGGCGACTTTTTGCTGACGCATCCAAAGATGCAAGTGCCTGAAGAAACGTCGGAATTCGCGATCAACACCTCGCGCTACCGCCACTGGGATGCCTCCATTCGCCGCTATGTCGATGAATGCGTGGCGGGCGAAGAGGGGCCGCGTGGGCGGTCTTTCAACATGCGCTGGACGGCGTCGATGGTTGCGGAAATTCACCGGATTTTGACGCGCGGCGGGGTGTTTTTGTATCCGGCTGACCGCGAAAATCGCAAAGCAGGCGGCAAATTGCGGCTGATGTATGAGGCCAACCCGATGGCGATGATCATCGAGCAGGCGGGCGGGGCGGCGACGACTGGCCTTGCGCCGATATTGGACATCGCCCCCACTGGGCCGCACCAGCGCGTGCCGGTTATCTTGGGCTCGAAGGCCGAAGTCGCGCGGCTGATTGCCTATCACGAAACCGAAAAGGCGTAACCCATGGCCCTTATTTCGCTGCGTCAGCTTCTTGATCATGCGGCAGAGCACGGCTATGCGCTGCCGGCTTTCAACGTCAACAATATGGAACAAATGCTGGCGATTATGGCTGCTGCTGCGGCAACCGACAGTCCTGTGATCATGCAGGCCAGTCGCGGCGCGCGCGCCTTTGCCAATGACATCGTGCTGTCGCATCTGATCCGCGCCGCGATCGAGCTTTACCCGCAGATCCCCGTTTGTATGCATCAAGATCACGGCAATTCGCCGGCCACCTGTATGTCTGCGATAACAAACGGTTTTTCTTCGGTTATGATGGATGGGTCGCTGCAAGCCGACGGCAAGACCCCTGCCGATTTTGCCTATAACGTCGCGATCACTGCCAAAGTCACCGAGATGGCGCATCTGGTCGGCGTCTCGGTCGAAGGCGAGCTTGGCCATCTTGGCTCGCTTGAAACTGGCAAGGGCGAGGTCGAAGATGGCCACGGATATGAGGGCAGCTTTGATCGCGCCTCGCTCGTGACCGATCCCGAGGAGGCGGCCGAATTCGTGCGGCTGACGCGGGTTGACGCTTTGGCGGTGGCGATTGGCACCTCGCATGGCGCCTATAAGTTTTCGCGCCGCCCTGATGGCGAGATTTTGGCGATGGAGGCGTTGAAGCAAATTCACGCCCGCATTCCCGACACGCATCTGGTGATGCATGGCTCGTCCTCGGTGCCGCAAGAGTTGCAGGATAAGATCAACGCTTATGGCGGCAAAATCGCGCCCACTTGGGGCGTGCCAGTCGAGGAAATTGAGCGTGGCATCAAGTTTGGCGTGCGCAAAGTGAACATCGACACCGATTTGCGCATGGCGCTGACGGGCGCGATCCGCAAGGTTTTTGCTGAAAATCCTGCTGAATTTGATCCGCGTAAATATCTGGCGCCCGGCGTCGAGGCGATGGCTGCGGTCTGCCGAGATCGGTTTGAACGTTTTGGCGCAGCCGGAATGGCCAGCAAAATCGTGCCCTTGCCACTGTCCCAAATGGCCAAGCGCTATGTCGCCTTGGTCGCGGGGTGAGCGCGCCAATGTTTTCTTTTTTCAGCCCGCAAGTGCTTCATTTCGGTCGCGGCCAAAGCCAGCAAACCGCAGCTTTGGCAAAATCTTTTGGCACCAATGTCTTATTGGTTCACGGCTCTCGACCCGCGCGGGCCGAATGGCTGCTGCAATCTGGGCGTGACGCGGGCTTGACGATGAAAACGCTTAGCTGCGCGGCAGAGCCTAGCCTGCCTGATGTGGAACTGGCGCTGAAGCAGATCGCTGGGTTTTCGCCAGATGTGGTGATCGGGCTTGGTGGCGGCTCGGTCTTGGATTTTGCCAAGGCTCTGGCTGCGCTGATCGGCTGCACCGGCGCGCCGCGCGACTATCTCGAGGTGGTGGGGCTTGGGCGTCCGCTTGATGTGGCGCCAATCCCGCTCATCGCGCTGCCAACCACGGCGGGTACGGGGGCCGAGGTGACCAAAAATGCGGTGATTTTGGTGCCTGAATTCGGCATCAAGGTCAGCCTGCGTGATCCGCGGATGGTGCCGCAGATCGCGATTGTCGATCCAGATCTGATGCAAGGTGCCCCAAAGCGCGTGGCTTTGGCGGCCGGATTGGATGCGCTGACGCAGGTGATCGAGCCCTATCTTTGTCTGCGCGCAAATCCGATGACCGATGCCTTGTGTCATGCAGCGATACCAACCGCTCTTGGGGCTCTGCGTGATCTGGTTGAAAAAGATGCGCCACTGGCTTGGGACAAAATGGCTTGGGTCAGCACCTGCGGCGGTCTTGCCTTGGCAAATGCCGGATTGGGGGCCGTGCACGGTCTGGCGGGGGTGATCGGCGGCAAAACCAAAGCGCCGCATGGCGAGATTTGCGGCGCGCTTTTGCCCGCAGTTTTACGCTCGCATTTCCGCAAAGCCGAGCCCCGTAGCGAGGTGGCGCAGCGTCTGCACTGGATTTTGCAGCATATTAACGCCCAGTTTTCGCAAACACCCGCAGATGACGGCCTGGCCACTTTGCAGCTTTGGACGAAAAATATGGGGTTACCGGGGTTGCGCGAAATCGGTCTTGCCCTGTCTGACGGCCCGCAGATTGCAACGGCTGCGGCAAATGCCTCTTCAATGAAGGGCAATCCTTTCGTGCTGTCGCAGGCGGAGTTGTTAGAGATTTTACACGACGCCTTTTAGGTTAAAGAAAAATTTCGATAGTCCCCGTCTCGGGCGGTTGCCCCGATCCTTCTCCAGAAATGCTATTGGCCACATCTTGCAGATGCAGCACTGCCAAAGCCTCGGACATTTCGATGGGAACATCGCAATAGGCCGAGGAGATATGCGCTAAGAACCGGCCTAGGTCGCCGATTTTCTGGGTCATCAAATCCATGCCCTGCAAAGAATGGAAGGTTTCAAGATCCAGTGGTGATTGCGAGGCGGCCATCGTGTGCTGAATAATCGCCTCTAGCGCGGCGCTCGTCTCGGCAATCGTGGCCATTTCCTGCCCGATGCGGGCAAGAACCTCCCCAAGCATATCTTTCATAGGCGACCTACGACGGCTTCGATACATTGGCGGATCTGTGGCGTCGAAAAGGGTTTGCGCAGAAAGTTGTTCATCCCAAGTTTGCGGCCGGTGGCGATGATCGTCTCGTCTAGCCTGCCGCTGACCAGAATAAAACCAATGCGCGAGGTCAATTTATTCGCCCTTAAGGCTTGCAGCAATTGCAGGCCATCCAAACCAGGCATGTTGTAATCTGAAATCACCAAGTGCACTGGGCGGCTTGAAATAGCCTTAAGCGCATCTTGGCCATTGCTTTGAAAATCAACCTTTTTAAGACCAATTTCTTCCAGGGCCATGGTGATCAAGCCTCTGCTGGTCGACATATCATCGACGACCATGATTGATAGGGTTTCTTTAAGAGACATGGCAATTCTTTCAGGTAAGGGGCAGGGTGGGTTAGCCGCGCCGGAACGTGGTGCGATCGATCAATTTGACCCGATCAGTTTGGCTGGGGGGCAGGCGTTCGGAATGGCCGATAAACAGCAGCCCTTGCGGCGGCAAAAGGTCGATCAGCCCGCTCCAGATCGTCAGCTGGACTTTGTCATCCATGTAGATTGCGACATTGCGACAGAAAATTGTCTGGAAAGGGCCTTTCGTCGGCCAGGGCTCCATAAAATTCAAATAGCGCACGGTGATCAGCTGGCGAACCGCCTGCGGCATGGTGAACATCTCGTCGTTCTCATGAGCTTCTGCCAGCATCAGTTTGCGGATCGGTTCGGGAACGGCGTCAAGCCTGCCCTTTGGATAGCGGCCAGACTCAGCCGTTTGCAGTGCTGGGGCGCAGATATCGGTTGCCAAGATGCGCACATCATAATTGGCAACATCGGGCCAGTGGTAGAGCAATGTCGCGGCAAGGCTGTAGGGTTCTTCCCCCGAAGAGCAGCCCGCAGACCAAAGTCGAATTCTTTCGCCATTCTTCGCTTTGCGCATCAACTCTGGCAGCTGTTGCTCTACGAAAATATCAAAGTGATAGGGCTCGCGATAAAATCGCGTGGTGTTTGTGGTCAGCGACGAAATCATCGTGTTGAGATCGTCACTGTGCTCTGGCTGACCAACCCATCTGAGGTAGCTTTCAAAATCGGACAGGTGCAAGGCTCTGAGATGCTTGACCAGCCGCGACACCACCAAAGAGCCGTTATCGGCGGGCAGATTAATTCCGGTTTTCGCATAGAGGATGCGGGCAATTTCTGCATAAGTCTCCGGCGCACAGCTTGGTGCCGATTTCATATGTACCTGCGACTTAGAGGCAGGGCTCATTCGGAGTCGTCCTTCAGAATCGGGGGGAGAATCGTTGAAATATCAATCAGGCGCAGCATCCGGTCATCGATTGCGATGACCCCTTTGATGAACATAATTGTCGATTTTGACGTCACTTCGGGTGTGGGCTGTATCGAGCTTGGGGCAACACCGATGATATCTGCAACAGATTCTACCAAAAAACCAACGGTTTGCAGGCCCACAACGGCGATGACGATGACATGTCGATCGCTTGGCAGCGTGGCGCCCAGACCCAATCGGCTGGCAAAATCTACAATAGGCACAATCGCACCGCGTAGATTGATCACCCCCAAGACAAAGTCAGGGGCATGCGGCAAGATGGTTGCGGGTGACCAGCTTCTGATCTCGCGGACATAGCTGATGTCCAAGCAAAAATCCTGTGCACCTGCCCGAAATGCCACGAGTTCAAGCTCTTCATCTTGGTTTTGTATAGCGGCGGGCTGCATGGATTAAATCTCCTCAGCAAAGGGTGTGAGATCGGAGGCGGTGCCGCTGTGCAACGCCGCTTCCTCTGGATCGATGATGAGCGCAACTTTGCCATCGCCAAGGATTGTGGCTGCCGCAACGCCGCGAACTTGCCCGTAATTGTTTTCCAAGCCTTTAATAACGACCTGTCTTTGGTCATGGATATGGTCGACAGCCAAAGCCCAAAGCTTGTCATGATCATTTTCGACCAGCAAATATACCAGATCGGCCAGGTCGCTGGGTTGGTCGCGATAGCCAAAGACCTGGCCCAAATCGATGATCGGGATAAAGCGATCGCGCACCGATAAGACATGTCGTCCGCCGCTCATCCGATGAACATCACTGGCCTTGGGCCGGATCGTCTCCACGATTGTCGCGATCGGAACCACCATCGTATGGCCTGAGACATCCACGACCATGCCATCTAAGACCGCAAGTGTCAGCGGTAGGCTGATCGAGATTGTCGTGCCACTGCCTGGTTCAGAAGTGATTGCAATCCGGCCACCCAGCTTTTGCACGGAACTGCGCACCACATCCATGCCGACGCCTCGGCCAGAAAGATCTGTAACTTTTGGTGCGGTTGAGAAGCCGGGCATGAACAAAAGCTTGTCGATGTCTGAATTGGACAGCACAGCATCATGCGCAACCAGCCCCTTTTTTATTGCGATTTCAAGAACTTTTGGGCGGTTAATTCCTGCGCCATCATCGACAACCTCGATGATCACCCGTCCAGAGCGATGGGCCGCGCGCAACAGCAGATTTCCCACTTCGGTTTTGCCGGCGGCTTTACGCGCTTCGGGGGGTTCAATCCCATGATCCACCGAGTTTCGGATGATATGGGTCAGCGGAGAGACCAAACGCTCGATAACCGTCTTGTCAACTTCGGTCGCTTCGCCTTCGGTATCAAAGCGCACGGCTTTTCCAGCGAGATCGCCTGCTTCGCGTGCGATCCGCGCCATCCGTTGAAACAGAGGTTTGACCGATTGCGCTCTGATCGCCATCACGCCTTCCTGAATTTCCCGCGCGAGCGACATGAATTCATCCAGACTTGAACTTAGCGCGCTGGTCAGCGGAATATTTGCGGCCTTGATACCCTGGGTCAGCACTGCTTGATTGATCACCAATTCGCCAACCACATTGATCATGCGATCGACATGATCAAGGTCAACGCGGACCGTCGCTTTCGCGCCAGTGCCCTCTGCATTTGCTTCGGTCTGCTTGGTCTTTGGGGCTGGGGGCGGTTGATCCTGAGGGTCTGGCTCGGCATTGGTCTCGGCGGCGGCTTCTGTAAGATTGAACAGCCCTGGAACGGCAATTGGGTCGTATTCTGTTTCGCTTTCGCGCAGCGTGATGCTCAACTGGCAAAGCCCATCGACGAATTCAAAAATCTCCCAGATCGCGGCTTCGGGTTCTGCAGTGGTTAACTCGATCGCCCAGGAAAGCTGGCAATGGCTGGCATCAAGGCTCTCAATGCCTTCAATTTTACTTTTGTCTGCGCTGACGTGTAGTTCGCCCAAATCTGACAATTCGCGAAAAAGATGCACCGGATCGCTGCCATTTGCGAAAAGTTGGTCCTGTGCCAAAAATTGGATCAGATAGGTGACTTCGCCCGCCGGATCAGAGGGCACTGCAAAATCGAAGGACATCGCCATCGGAGCGAAAGCCAGATCTCCATCTGGCTCAGGGTCGGGCGTCGTCGTAACTGCGGCGCGCTGTCGAGACATATCCAAAGCTTCGAGCCTAGAGAGAATCTGTGCAACACTCTCACTTGCGGGTGGCCGGTTTTCGCGCGCGGCGCCAACCAGATCGGCAAGCTGATCTGCCGCGCGCAAGAAGACCGTTGCCACATCGGTGGTCATTTCCAACCTGTTCGAGCGTACATCATCCAGCGCGGTTTCGAACCGATGGGCAAAACGCACCAATGTTTCAAGGCCAAATGCCGCAGCACCACCTTTGATGGAATGGACGGCGCGAAAAACCGCATTGACGGTTTCACTGTCTTGCGGCTCCCCTGCTTCCAGAGCCTCGCTTAAGTTTTGGAGGCCGTCATCCAGCGATTCCAGAAGGTCATCACATTCCTGAAAGAATGTTTGCCGGATATCATCGAGTGTACTCATGCTTCCCTCAAATGGCTGCGATTCTACGAATGGCGCTGACCAATTTGCCATCGTCAAAGGGCTTTACGATCCAGCCAGTTGCCCCAGCTTCGCGCGCCCTGTTTTTCAAGTCTTGGGCGCTTTCCGTTGTTAAAATCAGAACAGGAAGCGTTTTGAAGGCCTCGCTTTGTCGGATCGATTCCAGAACGCCAAAACCGTCAAGGCGCGGCATATTGATATCAGTGATCACCAGATCGGGGTGGCAGTGATCTAGGGCCTCTATCCCTGCGACGCCATCGTCTGCGAGGTGGACCTCAAACCCTGCATTGCCCAATGCGTGCCTAAGCATTTCTCTGATGGTACGAGAGTCGTCGATAGCAAGGATTTTCAGCGTCATTGCAGAGGTTCCATTTTCATAAGAAGGTCACTGACCCCCAAAAGCATCAGGTCATTGGCAATTTCGCCGCTGCCGATGATTTCGAAGCCAAGGCCAGAGCGCATCCAGGATTGTTGTGCCGAGACCAGAATATTGGCGCAAAGCGCCCCGATGCTTTGACAATGCTGCGCATCGATGTTCAGTGCGCTGCCCTGAAGACTGCGGATCTGCTCCAGCAGAGTGCTTGCCGCAGCGGTATCGGCCTTGGCCGGCAGGATTATATTTGAACGCATGGATCTAATCCTTGAACAATGTGATATCTTGCGAAAATTGAGGCGATTGCGAGACTTGTGGTGCGTCGTCCTCTGGTAAAAGCCTTTGTTGGGCAAAGCCGGTTGTTGGCCAAAATCGGACCCGCCGCGCCATTGTGCCGCCTAGGCTTTGGGCAAGAACTGGAATGTCTTCTGCCTTTAGGAAATGCAGCGCGAACTCTGCATTCGCTTTCCCAATGCGCCCAAATCTATTTTGCATCATAGCGCCGCCAAAGATTTTTGCCTTTAGCCGATGTCTTTGTGCGCCAATTTTCAGAAGATCGTTGATCAGCAGTTCCATCGCATGCAAGCCATGGCGATAGCCCTCTGCACATTTGTCTGGTTCATTTGCCAGCAAAAAGTGGTTCATCCCGCCAACTTGCGCAACATCATCCCAAATACAGGCTGAGACACAAGAGCCCAAGATCGTCATCATGATGGCATCGGGATCGCCCGAGGTTTTGAATGACCCCTGGATTACATGTATTGTGTTGGCCTTAGACGGGTCATGTGGCGGTGGTGGAGAGGGCACTGGGATAGGTCCTGTCATTCAGATGGAGGCATTTTGCGCAGGGTGGGGCGTGGTCATCTAGAAATCTTCCCACCCTGCTGCCACTGATTGTGCTGCAATTTTTGCAGGTCGCGCGGAATTCGGGTGCGATTGCTGCGGCACAACTGTTGGGGCTTTTGCCCGCATCGGCACGACGCTGAGATTTCTGCCACCTTCTGAGACCAGTTTGAAATGGGAAACTGTTTCTACAAGTGCAACGGCATCTTTACGCAGGCTTTCACTGGCGGCCGTTGTCTCTTCTAGACGCGCGGCGTTTTGCTGTGTCGATTGATCGAGCTGATTTACTGATTGGTTGATTTCAGCCAAATTTAGCGACTGTTGTTGCGAGGATTCGGCAATTTTGGAGACGAGCCCAGAGATTTGCGACACAGAACTCACGATCGAGCGCAACGCATTGCCGGTCCTTCCGACCAGATCGACGCCCTTTTTTACTTGCCCGCCACTTTTGGCGATCAATTCGTTGATCTCGCGTGCGGCGTCTGAAGACCTTTGAGCCAAGGCCCGCACCTCGGAGGCGACCACGGCAAAGCCGCGACCCGCATCGCCTGCACGCGCAGCCTCAACGCCTGCGTTCAGAGCAAGAAGGTTGGTTTGGAATGCGATATCATCAATGACTTTAATGATTGACGTGATCTTCTCAGAACTTTCAGAGATTTGATCCATCGCAGATACGGTTTCCAGAACCACATCGCCGCTTTGTTCGGCATTTTGCTTGGCATCTCTGACGGCCATATCCGCTTCGGCCGCGCCCTGAGCTGCGATTTTTACGGAGGAAGTCAACTCGTCAAGGGCTGCTGCTGTTTGCTCGAGGGTCGAGGCGGTATTCTCGGTCCGCCGTGATAGGCCATCCGCTGTGTTCGAGATATCGCCAGACTCATTTTTGATATTCTCGGCATTTTCGGCGATTTCGCGCATTGCAGAACCAAGCGTCTCAACCGTCTGGTTATAATCCAGCCGCAAGTCTTCGTAAGCACCTGCGAAGGGCTTTTCGATTAGCGAAGTTAGGTCGCCCCCACTGAGCTGTCGCAAGCCTACGCGCAGTGCATCGACAACCTGAGATTGCTCATGCTCCAAAGCCTCTCTGGCTGTGCGGGTGCTTTGCATTTCTGCGAGTTGAAGCGTGATGTCACGGCCCAGCAACATAAAGCGGATAGGTTTGTTGCTGCTGTCCCGAACACAAGAGAAGCTGCCCTCAACAATAACTGTAGT
>NZ_DAIPZF010000015.1:13796-73334 GCF_036782355.1 Cypionkella sp. | reverse complement strand
GCGCGCAACATCACTTTGGCTGGGACAATTCATTTGCCCCGGTCGAAAGGGTAGAGCCCGGCCAGACGATCAAGTTTCACTGCCACGACAGTTCGGCGGGCCAGCTTGGCCCGTCGTCCACAGTGGCGGATGTGGCAGGGCTTGATTTTGGTAAGATCAATCCGGTGTCCGGCCCAATTTGGGTTGAGGGCGCAGAACCAGGGGATGCGCTAAAAATCACGCTCGACAGTTTTGCCCCACAAACTCAAGGTGGCAAAGGCTGGGGCTGGACGGCGAATATCCCGGGCTTTGGCTTGCTTGCCGATCAATTCACCGATCCGGCACTGCATATCTGGTCTTATGAGGCCGATACGCTGACACCTGCGATGTTTGGCAAAGAGGGGCGCGTGCCTTTGAAGCCCTTCGCGGGCACAATCGGCAATGCTTTGGCGGAAAAAGGCCTGCATTCGATCGTGCCACCCCGGCGCGTTGGCGGCAATCTGGACATCCGCGATCTTGCCGCCGGCACGACGCTTTATCTGCCTGTTGAGGTTGCAGGCGCTTTGTTCAGCGTGGGCGACACCCATGCCGCCCAAGGCGATGGTGAAGTCTGCGGCACCGCCATTGAAAGCCCGATGGACGTCATCCTGACGCTTGATCTGGTCAAGGGCGCCAATCTGAAAACGCCACGCTTTACCACGCCCGGCCCCGTGACGCGGCATCTGGATGCCAAGGGCTATGAGGTGACCACGGGCATTGGTCCCGACCTGATGACCGCCAGCCGTGATGCTGTGGCCAATATGGTCGATTTCCTGTGTGCCACGCGCGGCATGGCGGCGGTTGACGCCTATATGCTGGTCAGCACCTGCGGCGATCTGCGAATTTCTGAAATCGTGGATATGCCGAATTGGGTGGTTAGCTTTTACTTCCCACGGTGCGTCTTCGAATGACCCCTCAAAGCGATATTGCAGCCGAGACCAGTTTGGTCTCGGCACCTCCCGTGGTGCTGTCACTGCGTGATCTGACTGTCTCGGTGCGCAGCCAAGCTGGGCTGGTGCCGCTGGTCAGCCAGATCAGCTTTGACCTGCGGCGTGGGGAAACTCTGGCGATTGCGGGCGAAAGTGGGTCTGGAAAGTCGATCACATCACTTGCAATCATGGGCCTGTTGCCGCCTCCTGCGGTGCGGATCACCGGTGGCGGTATCGAGTTGAACGGTCAGCCGCTGTCCACGCTGGGCGAAGCGCAGATGCGCCAGATCCGCGGCAACCGCATTGCGATGATCTTTCAAGAACCAATGACCTCGCTGAACCCGATGATGAGCATCGGTGCGCAATTGATCGAGGCGATCAGGGCGCATTCGACCCTGTCGCAGCAAGACGCGCGGGCCGAGGCGATTGCAGCTTTGACCGCCGTGCGCCTGTCTGATCCGGCGCGAAGGATGCGCCAGTATCCGCACGAGCTGTCGGGCGGCATGCGGCAGCGCGTGATGATTGCGATGGCCTTGGCGCTTAAGCCCGAGGTTTTGATCGCTGACGAGCCGACCACCGCCCTTGACGTAACGGTTCAGCGCGAGGTGCTGGAACTGCTGCGCGATTTGCAGGCAGCACAGGGCACGGCGATCTTATTGATCACGCATGACATGGGCGTCGTCGCCGAAATGGCCGACCGCGTTGTTATCATGCGTCAGGGCAGCGTGGTGGAAACTGGCAATGTCGCCCAGATTTTTGCGGCCCCCGCGCAAAGCTATACCCGCGAGTTGCTGGCCGCTGTGCCGCACATGGGACAAGGCGGCAACGCAAAGGCGCGCCCCGATACGGCCGTCGTCGCCGATCTGCGCGAGGTTAAAGTCGGTTTTGATATCCGCGGCGGGGTTCTGAACCGCGTTACCCACCGCGTGCATGCGGTTGAAGGCGTCAGCTTTGACATCCGTGCAGGCGAGACATTCTCGCTTGTGGGCGAGTCTGGCTGCGGTAAATCCACCATCGCGCGCGCCATTGTCGGGCTTGTCCCGCATCAGGGGCAGATCACGATTGCTGGTCAAACAGTTGGCACAATGACGGCGGCTGCGCGACGCCGCCTTTCCACCTATGCCCAGATCGTGTTTCAAGATCCGATGTCCTCGCTTGACCCGCGCATGACGGTGGGCGACCAAATTGCCGAGCCGCTGCTGATCCACGGCGATCACAATGCGCTCAGTCGCCGCGCCCGTGCGTCCGAGCTGATGCAGAAGGTCGGTCTGACACCCGCGCAGTTGGACAATTACCCACATGAATTTTCAGGCGGTCAAAGACAGCGCATTTGCATCGCAAGGGCTTTGGCGCTGACGCCCAAACTCTTGGTGGCCGATGAAAGCGTCGCCGCTCTTGACGTCTCGGTCCAAGCGCGGGTTCTGGCGCTTTTGCAAAGCCTGAAAGAAGAGTTTGGCATCGCCATGCTGTTCATCAGCCATGATATGGCAGTGGTCGAAAATATCTCGGATCGGGTCGGCGTGATGCATCGCGGTCAGATCGTCGAGATGGGCAGCCGCGCCCAAGTGTTTGGCAATCCGCAACACCCCTACACGCGCCGCTTGATGGCAGCGGTTCCCGTGGCCGATCCAGCCTATCTGCGCCCAGCAGAGACCCGCCCTACCGATGAGATCGTCAGCCCAGTTTATAGCAAGGGTGCGCAGGTGTTGCGTAATCGGCTGCTTGAAGTCAGCCCAGGCCACCTGGTGGCCGAGCAGGTCTAGGCAGGCGCGGCGCGTTTGCGCAGGGTCGCCGTCCACGCCCAAAGCGATTTTCGGCGGCTTTAAGACTTTGGAAAACACTTGGCACGATCTTAAACCGAACTGCTCTTGATGATTCGGAGGCCGGCGGTGTCAGTGAAAATGAAAATATTTGGCATCTTTGCGCTGTCCTTGCTGCTGGCATGGGGAGCGCTTGGTTTTGTGGCGCGCGGCTTGCTGTCACAAAACCAGTCACTCGAACATGATTCGGAACAAACCGCTGCGGTGGCGCAGGGGTATTTGCCGTTGCTGATCCGCATCAAAGACATCAAGACCAATGTGATTCAGGTGCAGCAATGGTTGACAGATATCTCTGCAACCCGAGGCGCCCCGGGCTTCGATGACGGCTTTGCCGAGGCCGCCAGTTATGCCGAAAGCTTTAACACCGATGTCGCTGAGGCGCGCCGGCTTGCAACCGAGCTTGACCTGACCAAGGTTCTTACCGCCCTAAAAGAGCTGGAGGCGGCCTTTCCAGCCTTCTACGCAGGCGGACGCACTATGGCGCAGGTCTATATCGATAAGGGGCCCGAGGGCGGTAATTTGCAAATGGGTGCCTTTGACAGTGTGGCCGAGGTGATGGGCATTGCGACCGACAAGCTTGTGGCAACTGTCGAGGACGAGGCGGCGGCAACGCTCGCCGAGCTTTCCAGCAGCGCAGCAGCGGCATCTGCCGGCAACAACGCCCTGATCTTGCAAATGGGGCTTTTAGCTTTGGCGGCTGTTGCCGTCACAGGCGTCGGGCTGACGTATTTGTTTCGCAATTTATCAACCTGTTTTAACAGTCTTGATGCTGATATTGCGACTGTTATGGCCGGTGATGCCGAATCTGCACTGCGGCTGGACCACGCGCGCAAGGATGAATTCGGGCCCGTGTCACGCGCCATCACGGCCTTTCGCAGCAGCCTGATTGCTGGCCGCGAACAAGAAGCGTCAATTCGCGCTGCCGCCGAACAAGAAGACCGTCTGCGCCGCGAGGCTGAGCATATGCGGCTTGAACAGGCGCAAGCCGAGGCGCGACGCGCGGCGGCCGAAAAAGCCGAAGCCGAGGCTGTGCAGAGCCGCGAGCGCGCGACCGCGACAGAAATTGCCGAAGTCGTCGCTGCTTGTGCCGTGGGCGATTTCTCGCGCCGTCTTAAGACTGATGACAAGGCAGGCGTTTTTGCCGACCTCTGCCAAGGCATGAACCAGATTGGTGATGTGACAAATGAAGGCCTTGGCGCGGTACGCAAGGCCTTGGATCATCTTGCAAAAGGCGATCTCACCTACCGGATGCCACAACATTTCCGGGGCGTTTTTGCCGATATTGCGATGGCCATGAACCAGACCGCGGCAAATCTCACAAATACGCTGTCTGATCTTTCGGTTTCCTCAGAAGCCGTGGATGCCTCATCGCGCGAGATTTCTGATGCCACCGAAAATCTGGCCCAACGCTCGCAACAAAATGCCGTGATGCTGGAGCAAACCGCCGCAGCGCTGGCACAGATGTCAAACACGATCAAAACCTCTGCCGCCTCGGCCGAGACCGCGCGGATTGCTGTGGCAGAAATTTCGGCCAAGGCGACCGCGGGCCAAGAGATTGTGAACCGCGCCGTCGCTGCAATTGATGAAATTCAGTCCTCTTCAGACGGCATCACCAAGATTTTGCAGCTTATGGGTGAAATCTCGTTTCAGACCAATCTTCTGGCTTTGAATGCCGCGGTCGAAGCCGCGCGCGCGGGTGAAGCGGGTCGTGGCTTTGCGGTTGTCGCTTCTGAAGTGCGCGCCCTTGCCCAGAGATCGTCAGATGCTGCCAATGAAATCTCGGAATTGATTGACACATCAGGCAGCAACGTCAAACACGGAGTTGATTTGGTCTACGACTCTGGCCGTGCGTTGCATGATATCGTGGCAAGCGTTGCAGATGTATCCGCTAAGATCACGGAAATCGTAGCAGCGTCGCGCGATACCGCGCTGAGCATCGGCGAAATCTCTAATGCCACCAACGAGATCGATCGCACGACGCAGCGCAATACAGCCGTGTTCCAAGAAACAAGCGCAGCCGTTCGATCGCTGCAAGCAGAGGCCACAAGCCTTGCACAAGCCGTTGGGGCCTTCCGGCTTGAAGCCCGCTCTAGCATTGCGGCGTGACGCGCGACATCATTCGACCGCGTCTTTGCCTCTGGTTGAAACCAATGGTGGTGATGTCAAAGGGTATAAAAGCCCGCAAACCAACAGAAGCACGAGGTCTATTTGCGATATCCGTCTAAGCGGCAGCGCCAAGCCTACTGCGTGTAGCCGGCTGGTGAAACTGATTTTCTTTCAGTTTTGCCGCTTTCCATGCAGCCCCTCACCTAATGGCGACCCCGGGAGGAATCGAACCCCCAACCCCAGACTTAGAAGGTCCGTGCTCTATCCAGTTGAGCTACGGGGCCGCATTCTGTCTATTTGCTGTATCGCGCGGCGTCACGCAAGGCTGCGCGTCATGAAAACCGAATTTGGGTCTTCAACATAGCCTTCAAATGGCGGGCATTCGGTGAAACCGGCTTTGGTGTAAAGCGCGCGGGCGGCGACAAAGGTCGGCTGTACGCCGGTTTCCAGCGAAAGCTGCGTCACCCCTGCCGCGCGGGCCTCAAGTATCAGATGGTCAAGCATGGCTTTTGACAGCCCGCGCCCGCGCGCCTCGGCCAGCACATGCATGGATTTGATCTCGGCATGGCTGCCGCTGAGGCGTTTAAACGCCCCCATGGCTTGCGCCACACCTGCCTCGCGCAGCACGAAAAACGCCACCTGCGGCACGGCAAGCTGGCCTGCATCCATCATATGGATGCTTTCGGGCGGGGTGTCTGCGTGCATATCGGCGGTATGGCGCGCCATCAACAGGGCCAGATCCGCGCCAAGCGGGCTTTCGTTGCTGATGGTAAAGCTCATTTCCGCCTCGATTGTCCAAATTCGCTGCCAGCTATCCGCAATTTCCCTGCCGTGTAAAGCGCTCTGCTGCGCGCTGGTCACAAGGCCGCTTGAACTTGGCTGGTAAGGCTTTATGTTCACATGAGTTCTCGGGGCGGGGTGCAATTCCCCACCGGCGGTAAGGGCGCTTTGCCCAAAGCCCGCGAGCGCCTTGGTTTTCTTGGTAGAAAACCTTGGGTCAGCAGATTTGGTGTGATTCCAAAGCCGACGGTATAGTCCGGATGAGAGAGAACAGATCGAAGGACGCCTGCGCTTTGCCGGGCGGCTTTGGATTTGCGCACGCCCCTGTGACGGATTGGATCGGGGTTTGCGCGTGGCGGTAACAGATCAGACAGAGGCAGAGGCGGGTCGCATCGCGGCGGCTTTTGCGCAGGCAATTGCGCTTGGCGCGGCGCAAGAGGGGGCGACGGCGCCCAATCCTGCCGTGGGTTGTGTGCTGCTGGATGCGCAGGGCGCGGTGCTGGTGGCGGCCGCGCATCTGGGGGCGGGTCAGCCGCATGCCGAGGCCCGCGCGATTGCGATGGCGCGGGCGGCTGGGGTCGAGGCTGCGATCCACACCGCCGTTGTCACGCTTGAACCTTGCAACCACACCGGCCGCACCGGCCCTTGTTCCGAAGCGCTGTTGGCCACGCCCGTGCGCGTGGTCTGGTATGCCTTGCCCGACCCCAATCTGCCTGCGGCGGGTGGGGCGGATCGGCTGCGTGCGGCGGGGCTTGCGGTGCATGCGCTGCCCGATTTGCCGCATCCGGCGCGCGATGATCTTTTGGCCAAGGCCCGCCGCCTGCTTGCGCCCTTTGCCAGCCGCGTGCAGCGGGGCAGGCCTTTTGTGACCGTCAAACAGGCGCTGAATGCGCAGGGCAGCATGATCCCGCCTGCGGGGCAAAAGACCTTTACCACTGCGGCGTCCTTGCTGCTGGCGCATCAATTGCGCCGGCGGGCCGATGCGATCCTCACCGGATCGGGCACGGTTTTGGCCGATACCCCCAGCTTTACCGTGCGGCATCTGCCCGATATTGCGGGCAAGATCCGCCATCTGAGCCTGCTGGATCGGCGCGGCCGCATCGCGCCTGCCTATCTGGACCAAGCCCGCGCCAATGGTTTTATTCCCCATATCGAAACCGACCTGACCCAAGCCCTGCAAGCCTTGGCGGCCCTTGGCTGCAACGAGGTGTTGATCGAGGCAGGCCCCGCCCTGACCCAAGCCGTGCGCGAGCTGGGGCTTTGGGATGAATGGGTTTTGATCCAGCAAACCGCCGCAGGTGACACCGTCACCACGACCCGCAATCTTTGAAAGGACCGACCAGATGTTTTCCGGCATAATCGAAAGCCTTGGCCGCGTAGAGGCCGCCAATTTTGACGCGGGCAAGTTGATGCTTCAGGTGGCCACCGGCTTTCCCGATCTGACGCTTGGCGAAAGCGTGGCGATCAATGGCACCTGTCTGACGGTGGTGGAATTTGACGCGCAGGGGTTGGCTGCGTTTTATGCCAGCGCCGAGACATTGGCGCGCACCAATATGGGTGCGCTGCGCCAAGGCGGCTTGGTCAATCTGGAACGCGCGGTGTCGCTGTCAACGCGGCTGTCGGGGCATTTGGTGCAGGGTCATGTTGACGGGCTGGCCAAGCTGCACAGCATCACCCCCGAAGCCGGCGCCTATAAGATCGAGCTTTTGTTGCCGCCGCATCTGGCCAAATATTGCGTGGAAAAGGGCTCGATTGCGCTGGATGGCATCAGCTTGACGCTGAATGTCGTCACCGATCTGGCCTCGGGCGAGGCGGTGATTGGCCTGACGATCATTCCGCACACCTGGGCCCATACCAATCTGCAAACCCGCGCGGTCGGCGATCTGATCAACGTCGAATCCGATGTCTTTGCCAAATATGTGGAGCGTCTATGCAAGCCATAGCCCTAGCGATCGAGCAGCTGCGCCGTGGCGATCTGCTGGTCATTCCCGACTGCGGATTGCTTGCGGGCACGCGGCCAGCAGCGCAAGCCGCGGCACGGCTGACCGATGCCGCGCCGATTGATCTGCCCGAGGCGGTGGCGGCGCTGTTGGATCTGGCCGATCTGCCGCTGGCCCAAGCGCGGTTGCTGCCAGCCCCTGCGGCGCGGCTGGCCGATTGGGCGGCGCAGCAGGCGCTGCCTGTGCTGACGCTGGCCGAGCTGGCCGCCTATCATCTGCGCAGCACGCGCGGGGTTGATCTGGTGGCGGTGGCCGATCTGCCGACCGCCTATAGCCCGACGCCGTTTCGCGCGCATGCCTTTATCAGCCGCGATGATGGCAGCGAACAGATCGCCCTTGTCGCCCCCGGCACCGCCACGGGGGCGCCCTTGGTGCGGGTGCATTCTGAATGCCTGACGGGGGATGCCTTTGGCTCTTTGCGCTGCGATTGCGGTCCGCAGTTGCAAGCGGCGCTTGGGCTTTTGGCGGCCTCGCCGGGTGGGATCTTGATCTATCTGCGCGGACACGAGGGCCGCGGCATTGGTCTGGCCAATAAAATGCGCGCCTATGCGCTGCAAGATCAGGGGATGGATACGGTCGAGGCCAATACCGCGCTGGGCCTGCCCGAAGATGCCCGCGATTATGCCCAGGCCGCCCAAATGCTGCGCGCGCTGGGCCATAGCGCGGTGCGGCTGCTTAGCAACAATCCCGATAAGGCGATTGCGCTGCGCCATCACGGCATTGCGGTGACGGGGATCGAACCTTTGGTGATCCCCGCCAACCCTTTCAATCGCGCCTATCTGCACACCAAAGCGCAGAAGTTCGGCCATGTGCTGCCGGTGCAGAGCCTGCCTTAGACCAGCGCCGCGAGGCTTTGGTTCAGCGCCAGCACCTGTGCCACGGCATGGGCGGCTTCGGCGCCTTTCTTGACGAAATGCGTCTGATAAAAGCCGTTCAGTACGTCAACGGGCTGATAGTTATGCGGTGTCAGCGAAACCGAGAACACTGGCACGCCAGTGGTCAGTTGTGCTTGCATCAAGCCATCCACCACGGCGCTTGCAACGAAATCGTGGCGATAGATGCCGCCATCCACCACCAAGGCTGCGGCAACAACGGCGTCGAACTTGCCGCTTTGCGCCAGCTTTTGCGCCAGCAGTGGCATCTCGAAAGCGCCGGGCACCGCAAAGGCATCGACGCGGGCGGTGGGCATCAGCTTGGCGGCCTCTGCCACAAAGCCTTCATGCGCGCGCGACACGATGTCGGCGTGCCAGCTTGCTTGAATAAAAGCGATACGGAGTGTTTTGTCTGTGGTCGTCATTTTGGAACCTTTGCATGTTTGCGACAGGTCCCAGAGCGTAAAGCCAAACGCCAGCCGACCCTAAGCAGGGTCGTCAGCCTTTGTCCTCTTCCATCCGGACTATACCGTCGGCTTCGGAGTTACACCGAATCTGCTGACCCTTCGGCGGTAAGGCCAAAGGCGCTCGCGGGCTATACCGCCGGTGGGGAATTACACCCCGCCCTGAGAACAGCCTTGGTCTAGCAAGAGATCGCCAGCATGGCAATGCTTAAGCGGGCGGCTGGGGTGGCAGGCATAAAATGGCGCGAAAATCGTTGACATTGGTGAGGGTTGGCCCCGTCACCACCTGCGCGCCCAAGCTGCCAAAGGCGCTATGGGCATCATTGCGGCCAAGGGCTGCTGCCAGATCAAGCCCCAAGGCCTGCGCCTGCGTCAAAGTGTCAGGGCCGATCACCGCGCCTGCCACTTCGGCCGCGCCATCGACGCCGTCGGTGTCGCAGGCCAGCGCATGGATGCCCGCCGCCCCCTGCAGCGCCAGCGCCAGCGCCAGACAAAATTCAGCATTCGGCCCGCCGATGCCATCACCGCGCCGCGTCACTGTCAGCTCGCCGCCCGACAGCAGCAGCACCGGCGCATCGCCTGCGCGCAGGCCCGCCTGCACCTGCCGCGCAAGCGTGGCTTGGGCGGCTGCGACCTCGCGCGCCTCGCCCTCCAGCGCGTCGCCAAGGATTTGCACCGAAATGCCCTGCGCGCGCGCAAGCTCGGCTGCGGCCTGCAACGATTGCGCTGGGGCCGCGTAGATCTTGTTTGTCACCCGCGACAGCTGCAGATCCGCAGGCGCGATCACCCCGGTTGGCCGCGCCAAGGCAGCGCGCACACTGTCTGGCACATCGATCTGCCACTGCGCCAGCACCGCAAGCGCCTCTGCCGCCGTGGAGGCATCGCCCACCGTGGGCCCCGAGCCGATCATCGCCGGATCATCGCGCGGCACATCCGAGATCATCAGGCACAACATCTGCGCCGGATAGGCCGCGGCCGCCAATTGCCCGCCTTTGACGCGGCTAAGGTGTTTGCGCAGGGTGTTCATCCGGTCAATCGGCGCGCCCGATGCCAAAAGTGCGGCATTCACCGCCGCCTTTTCCGCCAGAGTGACCCCTTCGGCAGGGGAAACCAGCAGCGCCGAAGCCCCGCCCGAAATCAGCGCCAGCACGAAATCCTCGGCGCCACAGCCTTGCAACAGCGCCAGCATCCGCGCTGTAGCCTCTTGGCCCGCGCGGTCGGGCACCGGATGCGCTGCCTCGACAATCTCGATGCCCTGACAGCGGCGGGCATAGCCGTAGCGGGTGATCACCAGCCCCTCGCAGGGGCCCCAAACCGCCTCGACCGCCTCGGCCATCCGTGCGCTGGCTTTGCCTGCGCCCACCACAACCACCCGACCCGCAGGTTTTGGCGGCAAGGCCGCGGCCAAAGAGCGCATCGGGTCGGCCACTTCGACGGCACGGTCAAACAGCTGGCGCAGCAGGGCTTCGGCGGGGAAGGGGGATGGGGCGTTCATGCCGCCAACTTAGAGGCTGCGTCGCCTTGGTCAAGCCACCACGCGCAGCCGCCGCATCGCCAGAATTTGCGCCAACAGCGCCAAAGGCGGCACCGCCCGCATCATATCACGGATCATGCCGATGTCGCCGCGCAGCCCCGCCCAAGCGCCATATTTCGCGCTTTTCATCGGGCTGATCACCTTGGGCCAAGCCACCACCGCGATGCGCTGACCTGCGTCAATGCTCAGGCGGTTCAAGAACACCTCGAAGCCAAACTTTGGCAGGCTGGTCAAAGCCGCCAGTTGCGGCGCGATCAGGGTCTTGGCCATCACCCGCTCGCCCGAGATATAATCCAGCCCGATCAGCCGCCATAGCAGGGGCGCATTGCGCCGCAGGCTGATCGACAGATCGGCCTTGCCCTGCACCACTGGCGTGATCAGCGCCGTCAGATCCGCCGCCGACAGCCCGATCAGATCGGCATCAACCAACAGCAGAAAGCTGCCTTGGGCTTGGGCAATGCCTTGCGCCAAGGCGGCGGTCTTGCCGACATTCTGTGACAGCGAGATCAGCCGCACCCCCGCCACCCGCGCCACCACCGCCGAAGTGCCATCGCTTGATCCGTCATCGACGACGATCACCTCGTCGATCAACGGATGCGCGCGCACTTGTTCCAGTACGGCAGCAATCCGCGCGGCCTCGTTATAGGCGGGAATGATGCAGCTGACGCTCATGCTTGCCGCCGCTGGTGCAAAAGATAGCCCGTGATCGCCAGCAGCCCCAGCGCCAAAAGCGCAGCCGAGCCGCGATAGATATAGCCGTCAATCGCGCTGTAAGCCGCGCCCAGATAGTAGCCAATCGTGCAAAACAGCAGGGTTTTTGGCAGGCTTCCCAGCAGGTTATACCACAGATAGCTGGCAAAGTTCATATGGGCGAGCCCCGAGGCCAGCATGATCGGCAGGCCCGCCGAATGCGTCCATTTGCCAAACAGCAAGGTGCGCCCGCCCTTGGTGGCGAAATGCGTGCCCAAAGCCAGTTTGCGCGCTTGGCTGAGCCCCAGCCAGCGCGCCGCCCGATCCGGCAAAGCCGTGGCACCAAAGCGGCCAAGCGCATAGATCAGCCCATCGCCAATCAGATCCCCCGCCACGCAGACCCAAAACACCCCGATCAGGTTCAAAGCGCCCTGATGCGCCAGATAGGCCGCCACCACGGTGACGATCGGGCCTTCCAGAATGGCAAAGGGCGCCAAAACCCACAGCCCATAGGCTTGGATCAGGGCAATCACGGTTTCATGGCTTGGCAAGGGCGGCACCTCTGGTTGCGGGGGTGGGCACATCTTCGGGTCGCATCGCATTGCCGCGCCAGTCAAAGCCATCGCTGGCCCAAGCCGCGACCCAAAGCACCGGCAAAATCGCATCGCGGCAAAGCCAGGCCAACAGATCCAGCGGCCCGGCAGGCCAGCCCGAGGCCCGCGCCAAGGCCAGTTCTGCGCCATACCACAGCAGCATCAGCGCCAGCACCAGACTGGGGCCGATCACGCCCAAGCCCGCCAAGATCAGCGCCGCCAGCAGCGGCAGGGCAGAGCCCGCCAGAATTTCCGCCAGATACAGCCGTGGAAAGCCCAAGCGCCGCACCTTGGACCAGCGCAGCTGGCGCCGCCACACTGTGCCAAAGCTGCGCGCGCCAATCGGTTGGTCGAATAAGGCGCGCGTCAGCCGCACCTGCAACCCTGCCGCCCGTACCAGCTTGGTCGAGGCGACATCCTCGGCCATCTCGTGGCCCAAGGCCGCCAAGCCACCCGCCGCATTCAGAAAATCGCGCTGCCAAAACAGGATCTTGCCCTGCGCAAAGCCATTGCCCATGGCCGCTGAAGCCAATTGCCAGCGGCCCTGAAAGCTGTTCAAAAACCCGCATTCCAGCCGTGCCGCAAAGCCAATCGGCCGAATGCCTGCGGGTGGCGATGTCACCAGCCCCGTGCCCGGACGCCACTCTGCCAACAGCCGTTGCAGATAATCGCGCGGCAAAAGCACATTGCTGTCAATCATCACCACAAAGGCGCCCTTGGCCAAAGCCCAGCCCTTGGCCAGATTGTTCAGCTTGGGGTTGCCCGAGATCCGGTCTTCGCCGATCAGCAGCTGCGCCTGCACTGCGGGATGTGCCGCAAGCAACTGCTGCACCAATGGCACCACCGGATCGCGGGCATCGGCGACGCAAAAGATGATCTCGAAATCGGGATAGTCGGCGGCAAAGCTGCTGGCCAGCGTCTCTTGTAGGTTGTTTTCCAAGCCACAGACCGGCCGCAGCACGGTGATCTTTGGCTGCGCGCTGAGCCCCGCTTTTGCTGCGAAACCCTGCTTTATTTGCGCCAAAACGATACTGGCCAGCTGCACCAAAAGGCAAAACCCGGTAAAACTTGCCAAAACGATTGCAATAAAGTCCATCTTAGGCCTCGCCGATCAGACGGGCTTCGGCCAGATGCCCCAAGGGCTTGGCCTCGGCCGCAAGCTGCCAAGTCAGCCGCACCATCTCACCCGAGCGACGCTCGGCCAGCGCAGTGGTGTTCTCAACCCAATCGCCGCAATTTGCATAGACCATTCCGGCTTCTTCCAGCAAAGCCGATTGATGAAAATGGCCGCAGATGATGCCATCGGCGCCATGATGCCGCGCAAGGGCAATCAGACGGCCCTGAAAATCGTCTTGCTTGCGGATGATGTCATTGACCCGCGCCACCAGCCAATCTAAGCGCTGGGCAATTGGCAGATCAAAGCGGCGCAACCAATGCTGGGCAAAATCGCCCAAACCGCGCAGCATGTTTTCCGCCTTGGCCGCAAGCCGCGTCAGCAGAGGGAACCGCCCCGTCAGCAGATCGACGCAATCACCATGGATGACCAGATACTGCCGCCCATCCGCGCCATGATGGATCACATGATCGGCCACGCTGATATTGCCAAACTGCGTGCCAATATAGTTGCGAAAAAACGCATCATGATTGCCGGGGGTATAGATGATCTGCGTGCCCGCCTGCGCACGGGCCAGCAACAGCTGAAGGATCGCATGTTGGTTCGGCGTCCAATGCGCGCCCAGCCCGTGCCAAGTGTCAAAAATATCGCCAACCAAAAAGATCTTATCCGCCGGATGGGCTTGCAAAAATCCCAGCAAGGCCGCGTCTCGGCAGGCGCGTGCGCCAAGGTGCATATCCGAGATAAACAGGCTGGATAATCCATTCGCGCCGCGCTGGTTGCTGCTTTGGCCTTGCATGGTGTTGCCACCCTTTCTGTTCGTCTTGCGCCGCAGGCTTGGCGCCATGCCGCGCTGTCTGTGAAGCCGCCAGACCCCGATTTGGCCCAATGTGACCAAGCCAGCCGACAGCCGCCTGTCAGCAAGCTTACGTCTTTGTAAACTTGGCGGGCTTTACCTACAGCAGGATGACAAGAAGATTTCAGTTCTGTAACGCGGGCCAAAATGCCACCGCGCCCTGCGGTGGGGCAGGGCGCGGGGAATGAAATTGGCCGTTAGGCGGGCAGTGCCCTCAGGTTTTCGCCGTGGGCGCCCCGCCTTCAAAACGGTTGCCATAACGGTAATCGCAGGGCGCTTCTTGCATTTGCAAATGCAGCCCGTTGCCGGTGTAGGGATGCGCGCGGGCAAGGTCTTCATCAAAGTCGATGCCAAGGCCTGGCGCTTCGCTTGGGATGATATAGCCGTCCTGCCAGGTGATGCTGTTCTTAATCAACGCCAGATGAAACGCCCCGCCGGTCTGAATGGTCTCGGCCATCAAAATATTGGGGATCGAGGCCGCAAAGTGGATATTGGCTGCCCATTCCACTGGCCCCGCATAAAGATGCGGCGCCATCTCGGCGTTGTAAACCTCGGCCATGGCGGCGATTTTCTTGGCCTCCCAAATGCCGCCAACACGCCCCAAAGCCGGCTGCAAGATCTTCACCCCACCCAAGCGCAAAAGCGCGCCAAACTCGGCCTTGGTGGTCAACCGCTCGCCGGTTGACAATGGCACCGGCACCGCTCGGGCCACTTCGGCAAACTCCGCCAGATTGTCCGGCGGGATCGGCTCTTCATACCAAAGCGGATTATAGGGCGCGATGGCCTGCCCCATCCGGATCGCACCGGGGGTGGAAAACTGGCCATGGGTGCCAAACAAAAGATCGGCACGATCGCCCACGGCCTCGCGGATCTTGGCACAAAACGCGACCGAGCGGGAAATATCGCTCATCGCAGGCTCATGGCCGCCGCGAATGGTATAGGGGCCGGCGGGATCAAATTTCACCGCCGTAAAGCCCTGCTTGACCGCCCGCGCCGCCGCCTGCGCCGTCATATCGGGGTTCACCCAAAACTCCGCCGCATCCTCATCAGGCTCGGGATAAAGATAGGTGTAAGACCGCACCTTCTCGTTCATCTTGCCGCCCAAAAGCGCCCAAACCGGCCGATTGCGCGCCTTGCCCAGAATGTCCCAACAGGCAATCTCAAGGCCCGAAAATGCCCCCATTACCGTCGGATCCGGCCGCTGCGTAAAGCCCGAGGAATAGGCGCGACGATACATCAACTCGATATTCTCAGGGTTCTCGCCCAGCATATGGCGCTCAAACACATCCTCGATCACCGCCTTCATCGCGCGTGGCCCCACGGTCGAGGCATAGCATTCGCCATAGCCCACAATGCCGCATTCCGTCGTCAGCTTTGGAAAAATCCAATAGCGCCCGCCCCACCCCGGCGCAGGCGGTGCCACCACGAAAATCTCCAGATCCTTCAACTTCATCGCAAACCCTCCTGATATAGCCCAAGCCTAACCGGCCAAACCCGCCAAACTATCCCAAGCCCGACAGCTTTCGTCGCTTTCATCTTGGCACAAATATCCCACGGGGGAAGCGCCGCAGGCGCTGGGGGTGTGAAACCCCCATCCCCCCACTAGCCGATTTTCCCCAGCAGCGCCGCAATACTGGCCGCCAAAGCCCGTGGTTCGGCCAAAAACGGCGCATGACCACAGGCGATTTCGGCCTGCGTCATGCCTGCGGCCATGCTGCGCTGATAGGCGGGCGGGAGGGCGCGATCTTGGGTGCAGACAATCGCGCCGCGCGGCAGATCGGTCCGCACCGCCGTCAAAGCCGTCTCCATCGGCGCCAGCGCTTGGCGGCAAAGCTGGGCGCTGGCGTCAGCGCAATCGTGGAAAAACAATTCACGCGCCCGCTCGGGCTGAAAGCCAAACAGCCCCGCCGCGCGGTCCACCTCAAAGGCCCCTGCCATCGGCTGGCTCGGCCCCGCGCGCCGCATCTGCGCCAGCGTCATCCCCGCCACCGGCACATAGGCGGCAAGATAGATCAGACCCGCAACATCTGCCGAAAGCCCAGCCGCCGCGGTGATCGCAAATCCTCCCGCCGAATGGCCCAGCAGAACCGTCGGCCCGCGCAGCGCGGTTGCAATCGCGCGCGCCTGATCTTGCAGGCTGGCGGCGGCGTTGCGCCCCGGCAGGTCTATCGCCCGCGCGGCGATGCCAACTGCCGCCAGCTCGGGCACAAGCTGATCCCAGCACCAGGCCCCAAAGCAAGCGCCATGGATCAGCAAAACCTCAGTCATGACCAAGGCTGCGCAGGAAATCCGCGATCACCGCCGCATAGTCATCGGGCTTTTCCACCATCGGCAAATGCCCCGCACCCCGCATCAGATGCCAGCGGTGGCCCAAGATCAGCTCGGCGGTTTCGCGCACCAGATCGGGTGGGGTGGTGCCGTCATTTGCCCCTGCAATTACCAGCGTCGGCAGGGTCAGCGCCGCGGTCGGGGTATAGAAATCGGTGCCGCCAATCGCCGCCGCACAACCCGCCCAGCCGTCAAATGCGGTTGCAAGCAGCATCTGGCGCACTGGCTCTACGCCCTCGATCTCGCGCCAGCGCCGCCCAAACATTCGCTCTAGGGCGGCGGGCGCATAGGCCTCGGCACCGGCGCGCATCACCTCGATCCGCTCGGCCCAAAGCGCTGCCGAGCCGATCTTGGCGGCGGTGTTTGACAGCACCATCGCGCGCACAAGATCCAGCCGTTTGACCGCCAGCCCCTGTGCCACCAGCCCGCCAAGGCTCAGCCCCACCACCACCGCATCGCGCAGACCAAAATGCGCGATCAAGCGTTCTGCGTCGCGGATCAGCGCCCCCATTGCATAGGGCGGCGGCGGCACATCCGAAGCGCCATGCCCGCGCAGATCAAACCGCAGCACGCGGCAGCCCGCAGGCAGACGCGGCACCACTGCGTCCCAGATGTGCAAATTGGTGCCCAAAGCATGGATCAGCACCACCGCAGGCCCGCCAACTGGGCCGCTGATCTCGGCGTTCAGCCGAATGTCATCCAGATAAACCAGTGCCATCTTAGCCCCCGAACCGTGCCAAGCTGTCGGCAAAGACCGCAGTGTCGACATTGCCGCCCGAGCCTATGGCGATCACCGTATCGGGCAGATCATCGCGAAACAGCGCCGCCGCCAGCGCCACCGCGCCGCCCGGTTCCAGCACGATGCGCAGATGCTGAAATGCCAAAGCCATCGCTTGCAAGGCCTCGTCATCGCTGACCACCAGCCCCGCACCACACAAGCGCTGCAAGATCGGAAAGGTGATCTCGCCGGGCATCGGTGTTAAAATCGCATCGCAGATCGAGCCTGACATCTGCGCATTGCGCAGCCGAGATCCTGCGGCAAGCGAGCGGGCCATATCGTCAAAGCCTGCGGGTTCTGCCGTGCGCACCTGCATCCGGTCTTCCAGCGCCAGCGCGATGCCCGCGGTCATGCCACCGCCACCGCAGCAGGTCAGCACCTGTGCTGCGCCGTCAAACTGCTCGGCAATCTCCAGCCCTATTGTGCCTTGGCCTGCGATCACCTCGGCATCGTCATAGGGTTTGATCAGCACCAAGCCGCGCTCTGCTGCAAGCTCTGCCCCCAAAACCTCGCGGTCAACGCTGTGGCGATCGTATAAAATCACCTCGCCGCCATAGGCGCGGGTATTGGCGATTTTCACCGCAGGCGAGCCTTCGGGCATCAAGATAACCGCAGGCAGGCCATGGCGCGCGGCGGCCAAGGCCACCCCCTGCGCATGGTTGCCCGAGGAAAAGGCGATCACCCCGCGCGCGCCACGCAGCGCCGAAACCGCCGCCCAAGCGCCGCGAAATTTAAAGCTGCCGGTCCATTGCAGGCATTCGGCCTTCACAAACACCCGCCGCCCGGCGATGGCATCCAGCAAGGGCGCATTCAGCAAGGGGGTGCGCCTTGCATGGCCTTGCAGGCGGGCGCGGGCTGCTTGGATCATCTGCAAATTCATTGGCAGGCTCCGATAAAGGCGTGCAGCAGGGCCTGCGCCTCGGGTTCATCCAGAAACGGAATATGGGCGCGGTCTGGCACTTCGGCCACCAACATATCGGGCCTGCGCCGCCGCATCTCGGCCAAAGTATCGCGGCGCAGCAAATCCGAATTTGCACCACGGATCACCGCCAAGGGCAGGCCCGCGCAGGCGTCAAACAGCGGCCAAAGATCGACCTCGGGCAGTGCCAAAGCCGCCAGCAAAGCCTCGCGCAGGGCAGGGTCATAGGTGATCTGCAAACCGCCGCCCGCAGCCTCGCGGTAATGCAGGCGGGCCTCTTGCAGCCAGCGGCTGGGCGGCACATTGGCAAAGCCAAGCATCAGATCGGGCAGGCGCGCGGCCATCTCGGCCTGAGTTTTGGCGCTGGGCGCGCGACCAACATAATCGGCGATCCGCGCCATGCCGCCTGCATCAATCTGCGGGCCGATGTCGTTCAGGCAAAGGCCAAGCAGCCGGTCTTTGGCCACCGCCGCCAGCATCATGCCGATCAGCCCGCCGCGCGAGGTGCCCAGAAGGGCGGCCTTGGCCACGCCCAAATGATCGAGTAGTTCCAAGGCGTCGCGCCCCTCTTGTGGCACGGTATAGCTTGCGGCCCCGGTCCAATCGCTGCCACCGCGACCGCGGTAATCC
The DNA here is from genome assembly GCF_036782355.1 of Cypionkella sp. Classification (NCBI taxonomy): domain Bacteria; kingdom Pseudomonadati; phylum Pseudomonadota; class Alphaproteobacteria; order Rhodobacterales; family Paracoccaceae; genus Cypionkella; species Cypionkella sp. Next base: position 54,903 of record NZ_DAIPZF010000015.1, on the reverse strand, counting down.
ATCCGGATCAGCCGACAGGGCGGCAGACCGGCGCGCATATAGTCAAAATCGCCCATGGTGCGGGTCAGGCCCGCCAGACACAGCAAGGGCATCCCCGTGCCCTGATCCGAATAGGCGATTTTGGTGCCGTCACTGGTGGTAAAGCTGGTCATTCGGGCCTCCGTTTTGCCGCAGGTTGGCACGAGCGCGCGCGCGGCGAAAGGGGGCGCGGCATTTGCGACGCTTGCACCAAAGGCCTTGGGCCGCTATGCCGCCTGCAACTTGTTAAAGGCAGAGCCATGGCCAAAGATCCAATTCCTCAGCGTCCCACCTCGAAAAAGGTCGGCAATCTTGCAGGCCTTTGGCCGTTCATCCGCCCCTATCGCCCCATGGCGATTGCTGCGGGCCTTGCGTTGGTTAGCACCTCGATGGTCAGTCTTGTGCTGCCGATGGCGGTGCGGCGGGTGATCGACAGCTTTGGTGCGGGTGACTTTTCGCTGTTGGACAAATACTTTGGCGCGGCGCTGATCTTGGCGCTGCTTTTGGCCTTTGGCACCGGCATCCGCTATTACTTTGTCACCCGTCTGGGCGAGCGTGTGGTGGCCGATATTCGTGCCGCCCTGTTCAGCCGCGTGCTGGGGCTTTCGCCGGCCTTTTTTGAAAAAATCATGACTGGAGAGGTGCTTAGCCGCATCACCACCGACACCACGCTGATCTTGTCGGTGATTGGGTCGTCGATCTCGGTGGCGCTGCGCAATCTGCTGACCACCTTTGGCGGCATCATTTTGATGGCGCTGACCTCGGCCAAGCTGACCGGGCTGGTGCTGTTGATCGTGCCCGCGATTGTGGTGCCGATTGTCACGCTGGGGCGGCGGTTGCGCAACCTAAGCCGCGACAACCAAGACTGGATCGCGCAATCTTCTGGCAAGGCATCAGAGGCGCTGTCGGCGGTGCAAACCGTGCAGGCCTTTACCCATGAAGACCGCACCCGTGCCGAATTTGGCGCGGTGAACGAGAAATCCTTCGCCTCGGCCAAAGCGCGCATCATGACGCGGGCGCAGATGACGATGATCGTGATCTTTTTGGTCTTTGCCGGCGTGGTCGGCGTGCTGTGGATCGGTGCGCGCGATGTGCGCGATGGCACCATGTCGGGCGGCCAGCTGGTGCAATTTGTGATTTATGCGGTGCTGGTGGCGGGGGCCGTGGGGTCTTTGTCGGAAATCTGGGGCGAGTTGCAGCGCGCCTCGGGCGCGACGGAGCGGCTGGTCGAGATGATCAACGCCGTTGATCCAGTGCCAAGTGCCGCGCATCCGCAGGCGCTGCCGCGGCCTGTGCGCGGCGAAGTCACGCTTGATAATGTGCAGTTTCAATACCCCGCGCGGCCCGAACGCTCGGCGCTGGATGGTGTCAGCCTGACCGTGGCCCCCGGCGAGACCGTGGCGCTGGTTGGGCCTTCGGGCGCGGGCAAATCCACCGTGCTGCAACTGTTGATGCGGTTTTATGACCCGCAGGGCGGCGCAATCCGCTTTGACGGCATTGATCTGCGCGACATGACGCGGCAGGATTTCCGCGCGGCGATGGCGCTGGTGCCACAAGATCCGGTGATCTTTGCCGCTTCGGCGCTGGAAAACATCCGTTTTGGCCGCCCCGATGCAACCGAGGCCGAGGTGATCGAAGCCGCGCGCGCCGCCGCTGCCGATGACTTTATCACCGCGCTGCCGCAGGGCTATGCCACCTATCTGGGCGAGCGCGGCGTGATGCTTTCAGGCGGGCAAAAGCAGCGCATCGCGATTGCGCGCGCGATTTTGCGCGATGCGGCGGTGCTGTTGCTGGATGAGGCCACCTCGGCGCTGGATGCGGAATCCGAACGGGCGGTGCAATCGGCGGTGGATCGTCTGGCCGAAGGCCGCACCACGATTGTGGTGGCGCACCGCTTGGCCACCGTCAAACGCGCCAACCGCATTGTGGTGTTTGAGGCGGGCAAGATCGCCGCCATCGGCACCCATGATGATCTGGTCGCTCAGGGCGGGCTTTATGCGCGGCTTGCACGGCTGCAATTCACCGATGGCGCCGCTTAGGGGGAATTTCCCGCGTTTTTCCCCCAAGCCGCGCCAAGCCGCCGTTGCTTTGCGCCGCAGGTTTCGACTAGGGTGCCTATACCTCGGATGTGGGGTGTGTAGCCTAAGGAGACGATTATGGGTTTGTGGAGTTTCGTAAAAGACGCGGGTTCCTCGCTGTTTGGCAGCAAAGCCGAGGCGGCCACGCTGCCGCAAGCCGAGGCCGTCAAAGCTGATATGGAAAAGATGGGTCTTGATACCAAGGGTGTCGAGATCAAGGTCGATGGCGACAAGGTCACGGTCGAAGGCCGGGCGGTCTCGCCCGAGATGAAAGAGAAAATCATTCTGGCCGCTGGCAATATCCAAGGCGTGGCCACGGTCGAAGCAGAATCTGACGCCGCCGAACCAGTGTTCTATACCGTCAAAAAGGGCGACACGCTGTCGGCCATCGCCCAGCACACCCTTGGCAAAGCCAGCCTCTACCCCAGCATCTTTGAGGCCAACAAGCCGATGCTCAGCCATCCCGACAAAATCTATCCCGGCCAGATGCTGCGCATTCCCGCACAGGGCTGATCTGATCCGACATATCCCCCCCGCCTCAGCCCCTCTGAGGCGGGTTTTTTTGCGCCTGTAAGGTGACATTGCGTCATCGCGCAAGCTTGCCCTTGGCAAAACCTATCGCATTCCCCATCTTGGACAGATAACAGGCCGAAAACGGCCGAGGGGGAGGAACGAATGGGAAGTTTTGCGACGCTTGCGGATCTGCAAGCCATTGAGGCCGAGTCTGCTTGGGCAGACCGCGCGCTGCCCGCATCGATCTACGGGTTTCTTTCGGACACTGCTGCCACGCATGGCAGCCGCCCTGCGATCAGCTTTCAGTTGCTGTCAGACCCCAAAGCGCCATCGCAAACTCTGACATGGCAGGCGCTGCATGGCCGTGTCACCCAAGCTGCCAATCTGTTTCGCAGTTTGGGCGTGGGCGAGGGCGATGTGGTGGCCTATATCCTGCCCAATGCGCTGGAAACCGCAGTCACTTTGCTGGCAGGGGCGACGGCAGGCATCGTCAACCCGATCAACCCGCTGCTAGAACCTGAACAAATCGCCGCTATCCTGCGCGAGACGCGGGCGAAAGTGGTGGTCACGCTCAAGGCCTTTCCCAAGACCGACCTGCCGCAAAAGGTTGCCCAAGCGCTGAACAACGCGCCCAATGTCAAACATGTGCTAGAGGTTGATCTGAACGGCTATCTGACGCCGCCCAAAAGCTGGATCGTGCCGCTGGTGCGCCCGAAAAATCCCGCGCGCCACACCGCCCGCATTCTGGATTTTAACGCCGAATGCCGCAAACACCCCAGCGACCGGCTTAGCTTTGCCGACCGCACGCACGATCACATCGCCGCCTATTTCCACACCGGAGGCACCACCGGCATGCCCAAGGTCGCGCAACACCGCGCGCGCGGCATGATCTACCAAGGCTGGCTGGGCAAGCGGCTGTTGTTCAACGAATCTGATGTGATGTTCTGCCCGCTGCCGCTGTTTCATGTGTTTGCCGCCTATCCGATGCTGATGTCGGCCATCGCTTCGGGCTGTCATATCGTGTTCCCCACCCCCGCGGGCTATCGCGGCGAGGGGGTGTTTGATAACTTCTGGCAATTGATCGAACGCTGGAAAATCACCTATATGGCAACGGTGCCCACGGCGCTGTCGGCGCTGCTGCAACGGCCGGTAAATGCCGATATCTCGACCCTGCGCGGCGCGTTTTCCGGCTCGGCGCCGCTGCCGATCGAGCTGTTCAATCGGTTTGAGAAAATCACCGGCGTGCAGATCGTCGAAGGCTATGGGCTTACGGAATGCACCTGCCTTGTCTCGATCAACCCGCCCGAAGGCACCAAGAAAATCGGCTCGGTCGGTCTGCCCTTCCCGCATTGCCATGTGCGGATCTTGCAAAAGACCCCCGAGGGGTTTCGCGATTGTGCGGTGGATGAGGTCGGCGAGATCTGCATCGCCAACCCCGGCGTGATTGCTGGCGGCACCTATACCGAGACCGATAAGAACAACGATCTTTTTGCCGAAGACAGCTTTTTGCGCTCGGGCGATCTGGGGCGGCTGGATGCGGACGGCTATCTCTTCATCACCGGCCGCGCCAAAGATCTGATCATCCGCGGCGGTCACAATATCGACCCCGCCGTGATCGAAGAGGCGCTGATGGGTTGCGACGGCGTTGGCTTTGTCGGCGCTATTGGCCAGCCCGATGCCCATGCCGGCGAATTGCCCTGCGCCTATGTCGAGCTGGCCAAGGGCGCGCGGTTGACCGAAGCCGAGCTGCACGCCTATGCCCGCGATCACATCCTTGAACGCGCAGCGCTGCCCAAACATATCGAGATCCTGCCCGAACTGCCCAAAACCGCTGTCGGCAAGGTGTTTAAACCCGATCTGCGGCGTATGGCGATCACCCGTATCTACAACGCCGCTTTGACCGAGGCAGGTCTGCCCGCACAAGTGACCGCCGTGATCGAGGACAAAAAACGCGGTTTGGTGGCCAAGCTTACCCGCTCGGGCGCGGTCAATGACGCGCAGATCAGCGCGGTCTTGGGCCAATTTGCCCAAGGCTGGGAGTGGGAAGCGGCACAGTAGCGCTGCTTTTTGCACGCATGTTTGGCTTTCGGGGCATCACAGAATGTCCCGAAAGCGTGGGTCTATACGGACCAAAAACGCCTTGTTTCCCTCGAACTCTACAGTTCCGTCGCGAAACTTTTGTGGCCTGTAGACCACAGTCTTGCCGCCGCGTGTCGACAGTTGGATGCGCGCGCGCGCGATCCCTTCGTCAAAATCCAACGGGCTGTCGCAGGTGTCGATCACCGCGCTGACGCTGCGGCGGGTCACGGCGTGGGAATCGTAGCTGCCGCCTTTGGCATCTGACACTCTTGCCTGCATCCGCTGCGCAAAAACACCTTCGTCAAAATTTGCCAGATGAAACATGTAGAAATGCGCGCTGACCACAACAGGCCCATCGGCGCGATGCCCCCCAGCCGAACTTGCTACTGCGCGTGACATCACATTTGGCTTGAAATAGCCCTTGTGCAGCACGCCATTGCGCCGTTGGGCCAGAATGGGTTTGCGGGAGTCAAAGGCGGCTTCGGTGGTTGGATCATGGATAACATCGACCCCGTTGCAATAAACATAACCTTCCGCCCTTGTTTCGGACAAGGCCTCGGGCCAGCTTAAGCCCGCCGCGGGGTCGATGCAGACAAACTCGTCGCAATCACCGCGGATCACATAGTCATAGCTTTGAAACAGCTCGGACAGTTTGCGGGTATGAGCTGCTGCCAATCGGCTATCATCACGAACGCGCAGGCCTTCTCGGCCGGTTAAGACTTCTACCTGAAGCCCGCTTAAATCGACAGCACTTGTCCAGTCGTCACCATCCAGCATCACATGCAGATGTGCGCGCCCGCAGATTTCGGAATAATATTTGATCCAAAGCGCCAGAAAATAGTCGTCCTTACGCACATGCGTCAAAGCCGCAATCCGTGTCATTCTTTATCTCGACTCTTTACCCAAACACTGCGTTCAGAGTGCGCTTATCGGAGGCGTATTGGCCAGAGCCTCCTTGCCTGCCTAAGGCTTCCGTGCGGATGCGTTGCCATTTCGCCGCAAAACTTGGGCTTGCGGTGGCAAAGCCGGCCTTGGTCACAGCAAAAGCGGGCGCAGAGGAAAGCGCCCGCTTGGGTCTGCGCCGCAGAGCGGTTTTACCGCAGCAAGGTCGGCAAATCGTCGCGCGAGGGCCAGGATTTCACCAGCAAGGGCAGGCCGAACATCGCAGAGATCAGTCTGCCGCCCCTGATGGCCGAGCCGCGCTCTTTGGGCGCTGACAACAGCTTCATCGGCCAAACCAGTTTTGACATATAGGCCCCGCCGCGCATGGCCGAGGTGCGCGGTTTGTGGGGCAAAATTGGCGCGTTGCCAAGGATGTGGCCGTGGGGCAGGGGCCGGAAAGGGTTCGACAAAAGCAGTGGATGCTTGTCCATAATCTGGTTGGAATAATCCGGCGTCGGATGCTCGCGCAGATAGATGTCTTCGTCTGCCAGGCCGACATCCAATGCCGGAAATTTCCGCAGCAACCGCATTGCATTGCGCGCGGTGCCAATTGGCGCAAAGGCGGCTTGCACCACCAAAAGCGCCTGCGTGCCGGTCATCGCCTGCGCATAGACCTGCGCCAATGCCGCCACGACCCGTACCGATTTCATCGCCACCGCTGCACCGCCTTCGGTCTGGGCGGTGATGATATGCAGGGTCGCCGCATCTTGGCCAATACTCAGCAGGCCGGCCCGTGCCGCCTCTGCCGCAGCACGGTCAGAATAGAGTCGCGTCAGTATCGTCGTCATGTTGCACCTTTTTTCGCGGGGCCCGAACGGACCGGTTAACGTGTCTTACAAAGAGCCTGCGCCCCCTTCGGCAAAAGGCTGCGCCGTGCCATGCGCCGCTTTTGCAGTCTCAGGGTAAAGCGTTTCTGCGCCACTGTCGCCTGTGTTGCGCAAACCCTCTGTACTGCGCAGGGGCAGGGCAAACAGCAGCGCCAGAGCCAAAAGTCCGGCCTCGAGCAGAAATACCGATGTATAGGGGGTGGCGGCAGAGGCCCCGATCGCCTCATGCGCCAAGATCATGTCGCGGATCAGCCCACCTGCTGCAATTGCCAAGCCTGCTGCCGTCGCCTGCACCGCGCCCCATGCCCCAAGTGACAGGCCAATCTGTTCACGCGGGGCCGAGCGCATGATCGCCGTCAAGGTGCCATGGCCAAACAGCCCCGCTCCAAAGCCTGCCAAAAGTGTGCCCATCAGCAGCACTGGCACCGAAAGCGCCGCCGAGGACCAAACGATTGCGCCAAACCCCGCAAGCCCCAGCACCGCACCATAAAGCGCCATATCCATTGGCCGCCCCCCCCGGCCCAGCCAGCGCGAGGCCATGGTAAAGCCAATCAAGCTGCCACAGGCCAGAAACACCGTAAGCCGCGTGGTTTCAGCCACGCTCATATGCAGAACTTGGCCGCCAAAAGGCTCGAGCAGCACATCCGCCATGCCAAAGCCTGCGGTGCCAAGCGCAATCACCGCCAGCAGCCGCAGCATGCCCCGCCGCTCGGTCAGCCGCGCCCAAGCTTCGGCAAAACCCACCTCTGGCCCCTTTGGCGCCGTGGCACGCCTGCGGTCGCGTGCCTCTTGCTTCCACATCGCAAAGAAATTCAACGCAACCGTGACCACGGCCGAGCCTTGAATGACCTGAATCAACCGGCCCGGGGTGTAATTTTCAAGTAAGGCGCCGTAACAAAACGCGCTGACGATCATGCCAAGCAGCAGCATGACATACATCAGCCCCACGACTTTGGGTTGATCCTCTTCTGGCACCAGATCCGTCGCCAAGGCCAGGCCGATGGTCTGCACAATATGCACCCCCGCTCCCACCAGCAAAAACGCAAGCGCCGCCGAACTCAGCCCGATCCAACGCGGCGCATCAATCGCCTCGCCATAGCCAGACAGCACCAAAAGCGCAAAGGGCATGATGGCAAAGCCGCCAAATTGCAGCATGGTGCCCCTGAAAATATAGGGCAATCGCCGCAGCCCCAAAGCCGATTGAAACCGATCCGAGCGAAAGCCAATCAGGGCGCGAAAGGGCGCAAAGACCAAAGGCAGCGCCAACATCCCGCCCACCAGCGTTGCCGGAACCCGCAGCTCGACAATCATCACGCGGTTCAAGGTGCCCACCATCAGCACCAAGGCCATGCCCACAGTCACCTGAAACAGCGACAACCGCAGCAACCGCGCCAAGGGCACTTGTTCCGAGGCCGCATCAGCAAAGGGCAAATAACGCAGCCCAACGCCCGAGATCTTGCGCAGCGCAAAGCTTTTGTATTTGAACATTGGCCGGCTCCAATTTTCTAGGGAAGGCCAGCTTCCCCGCGCGAAAGTTGCAGTGTGAGACCCTTGTGCCGGAGGACAAAGAGCCTCACACCTTCGTACACCGCGCTTGGCACAGGACGGATCAGCCTAGTTCGACGCCAGAATGGCAGGCTGCTTGATCACAGCAACCGCAGTGCTGCCATCTGGCAAGGTGATCAGCACCTCTTGGCCCGACAAAGTATAAGACGCCTTGGCGGCCTCTTGCTCTGGCAAGACCAGCGAGGCCGACATCGCCCCCGCGCCCAGCGGCTTACCCGACAGAAAGTCCGCCACCCAAGTCGTGTTGCTCAATACTGCCACATGGACGGCAAACGACCCAACGGCGACTGCGCTCAGAAACAAGGGAATCCCGACAGTTGGTTTGACGACAAGCCACATCTTTGCATTGTTCATGATGCGCTCCTATCCAAGCCAGGGGGTGGCAACGGCAACCAAAAGATGCGCGATAAGGGCGATAACGCCAAAAACGCGCGTCCCGTCGATCAAATAGCTGTGGACTTCTTCAGCTTCTCTCAAGGTCAAGCCGGTTGGCCAAACCTTATCAGGGTCGTTTAACATGATGTTCCTCCGTGCCCTCGTCGTCGCATTTAAAGCGTGGCGGAGAGACGACATTAGCTCCGCCCAGCCCAGACAAGCGAACGACTCACGTTTTCTTGCTGCGCTGATTTGACGCTGTCACTCTTTTGTGACGTTGGCAATTGTCTAGTAAAGTTGACAGTTTTGCCTTAAATTTAAGGGCGTGAGGCGGGCCGCCAAGGTTTTTTCTCATGCAAACAAAAGCCTACTGAGGGAATTTTTTGCAGCGCCGCCATGGGTGGGCGGCGCAAGTCAAGTTAAATTTGCAACAAAATTCAGAAAAAAATACGCCGCGCTGATTGTCGGGCCATTGCCGTCGCAAATTCCATCGGTCCAAAATTCGCAGTCTCAGGCCAAGTTCTGCGGCAGGCGATCACAAATCTGATCATCATCACCCTTCTCGCCGACAAAGATATGCAGATCCAGCGCCGGGGCCGTTGGCCCGTCAAAAGCCCCCATCGCCCCCGCAAGCCAAATTCCGCCCCGCTGGATCCCAAAACAGCGATGCGCCGCAAACCGCGAAAAACCCCCGCCGCACTTTGGCTCAAGAAGCATACCAGCGCAGTACCGCTGTTGGCTCGGTTTGCAACTGCGCCTTTCACCTCGGTCGATGCAAAATAATGCGCCGAGCTGTTTCGGCACATGCCGCAATGACTGGCATTTGGCGCCGCTAACTCCGCCGCCACCGAAAACCGAACCGCGCCACGCACAGCTTCCGTAATGCATTTTGTCGCGCCAAAACCACCATTTCATCTTGGCACAAATATCCCAGGGGGGAAGCGCCAAAGGCGCTGGGGGGGTGCCCCCCCAATCTCGGCATCCAACAGCCGTTCACGCAGATGTTTCATCCCTGATAGGCTTTGTTATTTGACCGAAAGGTAAATCAATGGGAGCCTAACCCCTAACCAAAGGAGGCTCGCAATGGATATGCTCTATCTCGCCCTTGCCGCGGCTGTCTTTCTCAGCAACGCCGCGGTGGCAATCAGCTCTGGCACTTCAGGCAGGCGCCGCTAACCGCGCTACATCTCTGCCGTGTCCATCCAGATGGTGACTGGCCCATCATTATGTAGCGCCACATCCATATCCGCGCCAAACACCCCGTTTTGCACCGCCATGCCATGCGACGCCAAACGCTCCGAAATCTTTTCATAAAGCCCGCGCGCCAGATCCGGCGCTGCCGCATAGGAAAATCCAGGCCGATTGCCGCGCAGATCGGCGCCCAGGGTGAATTGGCTGACCACCAGCGCCGCGCCGCCCACATCCGTCACCGACAGGTTCATCTTGCCCGCCGCATCCTTGAAGATCCGCAGCTTGGCAATCTTGGCGGCCAAACGCTCGGCCTCAGCCTCGGTGTCGCCCTGCATGGCGCAGACCAAGATCAACAGTCCCGCGCCGATCTCGCCCACCACAGCGCCCTCAACCGTGACACTTGCCCGAGAGACCCGCTGCAGCAAGGCTCTCACAGCTCATGCGCCCAAGGCGGGTTTGCCCCGGCACGGCTGACGGTGATCGCCGCCGCGCGTCCGCCCAGATCCAGCGCCGCATCCAGCACCGCATCGCTGACCGTCACAAGCCCCGCCTTGTGCAGCACCCCCGCCTGATGCAAGGCCGCCAAAGCGCCGGCGTTAAAGGTGTCGCCCGCGCCCACCGTATCGGCAACGACGATCTTTTGCGCCGCCACAAACCGCTCTTGCGTCGCGGTAAAGGCCCGCGCGCCCGCAGCCCCTTCGGTGATAAAAACTATCTTTGGCCCCTTGGCTAAAATGCCGCGCGCCAAGGCGGCAATATCGCCCGTGCCTTCCAGCCAGTGCAAATCCTCATCCGACAGCTTAACAATATCAGCCCGCGCGATCATCCGTTCGATCCGCGCGCGATAAGGGCCTTCTTTGCCCGCAATAAAGCCAGGACGAATATTTGGGTCGATCATCGTCACCCGAACCGCACACTCGCGCGCCTGCAAGGCCTCATAGCTGCTGGCCGCAGGCTCGGTGACAAGCGAGATGCCGCCAAAGAACAAGGCCTGCACCGAAGCGTCAAGCTGTGGCAAATCCGCCTCTGCCAACATGCTGCCAGCGGTGTTCTCGTCATAAAACGCATAAGTCGCCTGACCCTGCACCAGTTTGACAAAAGCCACCGTGGTCGGGCGACCTGATCGTGCGCAAAACTTGGTCTCAACGCCCGAGGCCGCCAAAGTCTCGGCCAAGATCTCGCCCAACATATCGGTGGAAATGCCACTGAAGAAACCTGCCGGCGCGCCCAAACGGCCCAATGCAATCGCCGTGTTGAACACCGCGCCGCCGGCATAGGGCGCAAAAGCCGCCTCGCCCAGAGTGCTGGTGCGCGGCAACATATCAATCAGCGCTTCGCCACAACTCAGAATCATCTCGATCTCCCGAAAGTTTTGCCGAGCTTATAGGCCTACGACTGTTAGCGCAAACACCCGCTTAGACGAAATAGGGCGCCAAATTTGACCGTACCCGCGCTAAAGGCGTCTCTCCCGACAGATCGGGTACAAAGACCTCGCCGGTAATCGCCTCATAGGCGTCAATATAGACCTGCGCCGTCGCCGCGATCATTTCCGCCGGAATCGCTGGAATATCATCAACATAGGGATCACATCGTGCCCCCACCCAAGACCGGATCACATCCTTGTCAAAACTTGGCGGCCGCGTGCCAGCGGCAAAAGCCTCGGCGTAGCCTGCGGCAATCCAATAGCGGCTTGAATCTGGCGTATGGATCTCATCGGCAATCAAAATCCGCCCCTCGGCATCAAGGCCAAATTCATATTTGGTATCCACCAAGATCAAGCCCCGCGCCGCCGCCATCTCTTGCCCGCGCGCAAACAGCGCCAAAGCATAACCCGAGACCTCATCCCATTGCGTCTGGCTCAACAGACCCTGCTCCACAATCTCTTGCGGTGTCAAAGGCTCGTCATGACCACCGTCAAAGGCTTTCGAGGTGGGGGTGATGATCGGGGTCGGTAAGATCTGATTGTCGCGCAGCCCCTCGGGCAAGACATGGCCATACATCTCCCGCACGCCCTTTTTATACTGGGTCAAAACCGAGGTAGATGTCGTTCCCGCCAAATATCCGCGCACCACGATCTCGACCGGCAATATCTCGACCCGCTTGCCAATCACCACATTGGGGTCAGGATAGGCCAAGACATGATTGGGACAAATATCTGCCGTATGGTCAAACCAGAACCGCGCCATCTGGGTCAAAACTTGGCCCTTGAAGGGAATCGCCGCCAAAATTCGGTCAAAGGCCGAGATCCGGTCCGAAGACACCAAAATTCGCCGCGCTGGCCCCCCTGCCTCGGCGGGCAGATCGTAACAATCGCGCACCTTGCCAAAATAGGGGTTCGGCAATTCGGCAATGCGAGCATTTTCAAGAATGCGGGAAAGATCAGTCACGGGCGGCCTCCGTTCAAACTAGGGGCGCTATCGCGCGCGCGCTCGGTCTTGTCAACTAAACTGAGGCCAATCGGCTTTCATCTTGGTCTAAATATCCCCCGCGGAGCGTTCGCGGCCAAGGAAGGGAGCCTCCGGCGGGGATATTTAGACCAAGATGAAAGCCAAAGCGCAGTCTAGTTAAAAAGCGCAGGGTCGTTCAGATAAAGCGCTCCCAGTCCTAAGGCGGCGAGGGCCAGCAGGGTGAAGCCGATTTTCCATCGGCTGTAGGGGCGCTCGCCGCGCAGCTCGCCGCTGTCGCCATTGACCACAAAGCGATAGGTTTTGCCGCGATAGTTATAGGCTGCGACCCAGACTGGCAGCAGGATATGTTTAAAGCTTTCTTGTGTGTACTCGGTGTCAAGGCGGGTGATGCGTTGTGCGTCGCCACCGATGTCGCGACGCACATCGGTTTCGATCTGTCGGGTCATGATCTGATGTGCGGTCTGATTGGCTGTGGCCAGCGGGACCGTATGGCTTTCGGCTTGAAAGCCGGCGAGGTAATCTGGGGAATAGGGCTTTAGCTTGGTTAGATCCCAATCGGTGAGGGCCTCGCCAAGATGGGGTGGCAGGCTGGTTGAGCCGAGCACGATCACATCATTAAACCGCCGCTCTACTTGGCCCGCGGCCAAAGACCAACGGGTTTTTTGCACAGTTTGCTCGCGGGATTCGTGGCCGCCATTGACGCTGACGGTAACGGCACGGGTTTCGGTGTAATGATCGCCGCGCTGGCCTGTGTAGTGGCTGCGGGTGGCGGCATCAAACGTCCAGAACGGCAGGTAGATGCCTGTCATCTCGCGGCCCGCGCGGGTGTATTGCAGCAAGGGATTGGGCGCGAACCACAGGCTGCCCAGCCAGCGCTTTAGGCTGTCGCGCGCTTGAGTTTGCGTCAGGGCGAAGGGCAGAAGGGCTTGTGGTTTGAGACGGCGCTGGCTGCCGGTATCCACCACCACGGGCGTGTCGCAAAAGGCGCAATCGCGGGCGTGGTTTGCACCCTGAAACGCCACCAATGCACCGCAATTGGGGCAGCGGGTGCTGCGGCTTTCTGCTGAGGTTTGCGCCGGCAGATCTTGGCGCAGGCCGCGCGCCAGATCTTGTTCATCAAAGGCTCGGGCAAGGCTTGGCGATGGTGTGGGGGCGAGCTTTTGTTCAGACCCGCAGTGCTCGCAGCGCAAGCGGGTCCGGCTTGGGTCAAAGCGCAGGTCTGCGCCGCAGCTGTCGCAGGGCCAGCGATGGTCTTGCTGCACGGCCATGGCAGCTTAGCGCGTCACGGGTGGTGGGGGCGGTGGCATCTGGGAGAAGAGCTGCGCAAGCTCGGTTTCTGCGGCGGGTTTCCAGCCGTCTTGCCCGCCTGTCCAGACCAGCGTGCTGGGCGACAGAGCGGCAGTGTTTGCCAGTGCGGTCATCTCGCTATGCGAGAACGGACCCTTGGTCGCGCCGTTTTCGGCCAGATGCCACAGTTTGTCAGCCGGCGGCGGTGGTGGCGGGGATGGCGGCGTAACGGTCGCGGCCACCCCGGGCACAGCCCCCCAAGGGCCGGTGCCGGCCATCTGCGCGCCAAGACCTGCCGCCAGCCCCATGCCTGCCATTGCGCCAAAGCCGCTGTTGGGCTGCGCCATGCCTTCGGCGGCGTTGAACTGCATGTATTTGGTCAGGTCGCCCGCCACCCCTATCGAGCTGCGCTTGTCCAAGACCTTTTCCACCTCATCCGGCAGGCTGATGTTTTCGATATAAAATTCGGGCAGGCTTAGGCCATAATCTGCGATCTTGGGTGCGATTGCGCTGGCGATCAGCTGGCCGAGATCGGCGGTATTGCCCGCCATATCCAGCACCGGAATGCCGGATTTGGCCAAGATTTGCGAGGCTTCTTGCACGATCACATTGCGGATCTGCGCGCTGATTTCATCGGCGGTGAATTCGCCGTCGGTGCCGACGATTTCGCGCAGGAAGACCGCCGCATCCGTCACCCGCATCGAATAGCTGCCAAAAGAGCGCAACCGAACGGGACCAAATTCGGGGTCGCGGCAGATGATCGGGTTTTGCGTGCCCCATTTTTGATCATTAAAGCGGGTGGTGTTGACGAAATAAATCTCGGATTTAAAGGGGCTTTGAAAGCCATGATCCCAACTTTGCAGGCTGGTCAGGATTGGCATATTGTTGGTTTGCAGCTCGTAAAGTCCCGGGCTGAACACATCGGCCAATTGGCCTTCGTGGATAAACACCGCCACTTGGCCCTCGCGCACCGTCAGTTTGGCGCCGTATTTGATCTCATGGCCCTCGCGCTCGAATCGCCAAACCATGGTGTCCCGGCTGTCATCGGTCCAAGCGATCACATCAATGAATTGGCCGGAAAGAAAATCGAGAAGTCCCATGTCTTATGTCCTTTTTCACACCAAAGCCGGCGTCTGTCTTAGGGGGAGCCGTTCATCAGCTGCTTTGCCAGCCGCACCGCAATTGGGCGGGCCTGTTCCAGCGTCATGCCCGGGCGCAGGGCGGGGTTGTAAAGCATGCGCAGCATCAGTTCGTCTTGCCGTGTCAGCAATGCGAATTCTTCATCATCATTGAAAATCGAGGGGCGGGCCTGCGGGCTGTCATTGGGCAGGCCCATCGCTTGTGCCAATTCTTCATGGATGCACGACAGCCGCAGCAGATCGGGATGTTCGGCGCGGATCACCACAAGTGCGCTTGTGTAGATGCTGTCATCACCCTCGCTTTGCGTCACCGCAAGGCAATAGGTGGATTTAGGCAGATCCAGGATCGTCCGGCGGTCGCTGGCGGTCAAAGCGGGCATGCTTTGGCGCAGCACCGGCTCTAGCGCGCGGCGTTCATCTTCGGCAACGATGGCGATCAGGACATTCGGATTGGTCGTCTCAAGCGTCATCGGCAGGCCGGTCAGTCCTGAAAGCCGTTGCACATAAGAGGCGATCATATCGCGATCACGGGCCTTTTGCGCCGGGGGAACCGAGCTGCCAAAGCGCAGAGCGATCCGTATCGGAGCCTCCCAGCGCCGCAGCGTTGCCTGAGATTGCAGCTGCAAGGTCTGGCCGCCGCGGCGGGTATATTCGTTGTAAAGCGCGATTTGCAAAAAGGTGCTGGCCAAGCGCTGATCGTCAAAGGGCGCATCGGGGCCGCCTGCATCGCTGCGCAGCAAGCCTTGGTCCAAAAGCTGCTCTTGCACCTGCGCGTAGTAGGATTGCAACTGCGCGCTGCTTGCGGCGGGGCGCTGCGCGGGGCGGATGGTAGCAGATTGGCCCGTCTGCGACGCGGCGGGTGGTTTGGGCAAGCTACAGCCTGCGACGGCCAGCGCGAGCCCCAGCCCCAGCCAAAGCGTGACAGGCCTGCGCCCGCGCATGGTTAAACCGCCGCGCCGACAGGGCTGCTGCCGATAGCGCCGCGCGCCTTGGCCGAGGCTAGACTGTCGCGCAGATCCTGTTCCATCTTGATCAGCTCTGCCTCTGCCGCGGCGCGCTTGGCCTTGCCGGCATCCGCGATCTGTAAGCTTTCTTCGATGGTCGCCACCAAGGTCGCATTGGCCTTTTGAACCGCTTCAATGTCAAACACCCCGCGCTCCATCTCGCCGCGCACAACGCGATTGGCCTGTTGTAAGTTTTCGGCATTGGCGGTCAGCAGCGCATTGGTCAGATCATTGGCCGAACGCACCGCCTCTGCGGCCTCGCGGCTGCGCTGTATCGTCACCGCCTGCGCCAGCTGAGTTTCCCAAAGCGGCACGGTATTGACCAGCGTCGAGTTGATCTTGGTCACCAGAGATTTGTCGTTTTCCTGCACCAGCCGGATCGAGGGCAGCGATTGCATCGTCACCTGCCGCGTCAGTTTCAGATCATAAACCCGCCGTTCCAGATCATCGCGCGCCGACCGCAGATCGCGCAGTTCTTGCGCAACTTTCACCTGATCATCCGGCGCGGCCTGATTGACCAAAGCCGCCTTGGCCGGAATGTCGCTGGCATCCAGATCAGCGAGCTTGGCCTCTCCGGCGGCAATATAAAGCGCAAGTTCATCATAAAAGCCCAGAGTTTTGCTATAAAGCAGATCCAGACTTTTGATATCTTTCAACAGCATATGCTCGTGCAGGTTCAGATCATCGGTGACTTTGTCGATCTGGGTCTGCACCTCTTCGAATTTGGCGATAAACTTTGCAAAGGGGGCTGCGCGGCCGGTCAACTTTTCCCACCAGCTTTGTTTGCGCCGCACATCCAGTTCCGAAACCGAAAATCCGCGTAAAGTGCTGACGATGGTTTGCAAGGCGTCGCCCGCGGGGCCGACATCCTTATTCTTGACGCCTTCAAGCATGTCTTGGCTGATCAGCTGCAATTCACTCTGCGCGCCTGCGCCAAAGCTGATGATCGACTGCGTGTTGCTCATGTCGATTTCTGCCATCCGTTTGCGAATATCCTCGGCTACGGCAGCAGGGGCTGCGGCAAGCGCCACCACCTCTTGGTTGGGTTCGGCCAAAACAACGGCTACTGCTTCTGCAAGGCGGGCGGGTGTGTCAGTCATCGACAGGCTCCTTCGAACAGCGGGCTTGCGTTCCTAAGGGGTAGGATGACCTATACGATTGAGAATTTCTAGCGACAGTTTGATGAAAACATCGTTAAAAGCTGGGTATTTCAACAAAAATCGTAGGGCTTTGCTATTTCTCCAAAGCCAGCCGCTCTCGCAGCACGCTGATTTCGACCTCTAGATCCAGATGGTCGTTTTCCAAAA
This sequence comes from Cypionkella sp., assembly GCF_036782355.1. Classification (NCBI taxonomy): domain Bacteria; kingdom Pseudomonadati; phylum Pseudomonadota; class Alphaproteobacteria; order Rhodobacterales; family Paracoccaceae; genus Cypionkella; species Cypionkella sp. Next base: position 38,169 of record NZ_DAIPZF010000015.1, on the reverse strand, counting down.
GCGCGCGGCTGCGTGCGGCAAAAGTGGTTTCAAGATCGGTCAGCAGCGCTTCAAAGTCGGCCCGCGTTTTGGCATCGCGCATCGCCGCATAGGCATCGGCAAATTTCGCCGTCGCATCGCGCGCGCCCATCAAATAGACGGTCAGAAACTTGCGCGCGCCGCTGAGGTCGCTGGGATCGTTTTCGACCTGTCGGAACAAATCGCGCGCCACGGTGGCAAAGTGATCGACCCGCGCCTCTAGGCTCGCATCGCCCGCCCGCAAGATTGCCTCGCGCATTCCGGTCAAAAACCCTTCGCCCTCGCTGACCGCGCGCGACACCCGCTCGATGTCAAAGTCGGTCAAGCCCTCCATACCCTTATTGGTCAAAGGATCAGGCTCGAAAGCCAGCATGTGCAAGGTCATCCCCACCATGCCATAGCAGATCGGCACCACCAGATCGGTTTGCGTCATCAGCCCGCCCAAAAGCAGCCCCACCCCCATCAGCACGGCGGCAATCAGCTTGTGCGGAATGGCCGGATGCTGCGCAATTTTGCGCGCTTCATAGGCCAGCTGTGCGCGTACCCCTTCGCGGGTCAGCCAAGCCGCCAGCAGCATCAGGCCACAGGCCAAAAGCCCCAAAAGCATCGCGCGTGGTGGGCTGCGAAAGGCGATGATGGCATATAAAAAAGGCAGCAAAAACAAAATGGTGGGCCTGCGTGCCTCGCGGCTGGCGGCATCTTGTGGTGCCGGAGGCTTGTTCGAATACTTCCCCGCAAAACGACGCGCCATCACACGGCTCCCTGCACAGCAACATAGATAATCAGGCCCAGCAGCAGCAGATAGGCCATGGTCCGAAAAATTTGGGCAGACATCAGCGATCCCTTCTTGCAGCGCTTGTGGCCAGTCTCAAAAGCATAGGCCGCAACCACTGGTTACGCCAAGGGGCAAAGCGCGCGGCTTGCCCCTTTGTCCTTCAGGCCAAGATTATTCGGGCCGACGGGGCCGCCCTGCCACAGGCGGTTTGCGCGGACCTGCGATGCCTGGCTTGGCGCCCGGTTTGCCCGAAGGCTTGCCCGCAGGTTTGCCCAGACGCACAGGCTTTGCGCCCTCAAGCCGCCCTGTGGGCTTGCCGGCAGGCTTGCCAAAGGTCTTTGGCGCCGGCCGGTCTTCGGCCTTTTTGGCAGCGGTGCCAAAGCGGGGGCGTGGGGCCTCGCTCCAATCTGTGACGGGCGCATTGGCTTCGGTTTGGTCGCGGCGGCCTTTTGGACCACTGCGCGCGCCTTCGGCACGAATGATGCGCGGCGCGTGCGAGATCACTTCGCGCGCCCCCCGCACCACCTTTTTCGGCGCCTCATCCTCGGGGGTGCGGCCTTCGCCCAATTGATCGCGCAGCACCTTGCCGCGCACCTCTTCGACATCGCCGGGTTGCAGATCGCCCAAGCGGAAGGGGCCATAGCTGACGCGGATCAGCCGGTTCACCACCAGCCCAATCGCCACCATCGCCCGACGAATTTCGCGGTTCTTGCCCTCGCGCAGACCTACCGTTAGCCAAGCATTCGCGCCCTGAATCCGGTCGATCACCACCACCATCGGCTGAAACTTTTCGCCTTCAATCTCGATGCCCTTGCGCAGCGGTTCCAGATCAGGATCGGTCGGATTGCCATTCACCCGCACGCGGTATTTGCGCAGCCAGCCGGTCGAGGGCAGTTCCAGCCGCCGCTTCAGCCCGCCGTCATTGGTCAAAAGCAAAAGCCCTTCTGAATTCAAATCAAGCCGCCCCACCGACATCACCCGAGGCAATTCGGGCGGCAGGTTTTGAAACACCGTTTCGCGGCCCTTTTCATCGGCCTCGGAGGTGACCAGACCTTCGGGCTTGTAGTAAAGCCACAAACGCGGCTCTTCGGCCTTGCCGATCGGCTCGCCGCGCACGGTGATTTTGTCTTTGGCGGTGACGTTCAGTGCAGCCGAGGTGATGACCTTGCCGTTGACCGAAACCTCGCCCAATTGGATCATCCGCTCGGCCTCGCGGCGCGAGGCGATGCCGACGCGGCTGAGGACTTTGGCGATGCGCTCGCCTTCGGGGGTGCCTGCCTGCTTGGGCGTGGCGGGGGCGGCTGCGGGCTTTGCCACGGCTTTGCGCGGCAGCACGACGCGGTGCGATTTGGGAGTTGTATTTTCGGCCATCAAGGGCATCCTTCTGCGGGAACGCGCAAGCGCGGGCGGCGCGCACCATGCGGGCCTTGCTGGCAATCTAAGCGCCAAGGGGGTAGGAGGCAAGCATGACATTTCGATCCTTCATGCAGGCCGCCTTGGACGAGGCCCAGGCGGCGGCCACGCGCGGCGAGGTGCCGATTGGCGCGGTGGTGGTGCGCGACGGGCAGATCTTGGCTGCAGCCGGCAATCGCACCCGCGCACTTTGTGACCCAACGGCCCATGCCGAGGTGCTGGCGATCCGCGAGGCCTGCCGGTTGTTGCAATCTGAACGTCTGCCCGAGTGCGATTTATATGTGACGCTAGAGCCCTGTCCGATCTGTGCGGGCACCATTGCCGCGGCACGCATCAAGCGGCTTTATATCGGGGCGCTGGATCCAAAATCGGGCGGAACTTTGCACGGGGCGAAGGTGTTTTCGCATGCCCAATGTCACCATATGCCCGAGATTTATGACGGCATTGCCGCCGAGGCGTCAGAGAAGCTGTTGCGCGCATTCTTTGCGGCCAAGCGCTGAGGCAGCGTGGGGACGCTTCGCGGAGGATATTTAGGCCAAGATGAAAGCCGCTGGGGTGATTAGTCTTGCGGGCGGGCGAGTTCAAAGGTGCGTTCGATCACGGCGTAGTCGCGGTAGCCCAAACGGGCGGTCAATTGGGCGGCGGCGGTGTCAAAGCGGCCGTTTTGCAAAAACTGCGGGTCGATGTGGATGCCTGTGACTTCGCCGATCACCATCAGATCGCCGCCTTTGAGATCAAGCACTTGCAGCGCGCGGCATTCGAGGCTGGCGGGGGCTTGGGCCACGCGGGGGCACGCGATGGTTTCGCATTCGGCCTTTTGCACGCCTGCCACGGCAAATTCATCCACCCCCAGCGGCAGCGCGGCCGAGCTTGCGTTCATCTGCGCCAGCAGGTCGTGGCTGACGAGGTTGACGGCAAAGACGCCGCTGCTTTGCACGTTGCGGATGCTGTCTTTGTGGCCGCCTGCGAACATCACCTGCATGGGGGTGTCGGAAATGGCGTTGAAAAACGAATAGGGGGCTAGGTTGTCGCCCATGGGGCCACGGGTCGAGATCCAGCCGATGGGGCGGGGGGCGACGATGGCCTTGAAGGGGTTGTGCTTGAGGCCTTGGCGGTTTTCGGGGCTGTAGAACATCGGCGGCTTCCTTCAGGTTTGATCCTGACCTAGGCCCATGTTACGCGCGTTTCCAGATGATTCTGTCCGGGGGCGGTATTGTATCAGCTGGAAGAAGAAACCGAAGCCGACTGGTGGGAGGTCGAGGCGCTGTATGACCTGTGCTTTGCACCCGGTCGCACGGCTTTGTCTTCGTACCGGTTGCGCGAGGGGGTGCCGACGGTGGCGGCGCTGTGTCTGACGCTGCGCGATGCCGATGGCACTTTGGCGGCTGCGATTCGTTATTGGCCGGCGGAAGTTGGCGGCGATGATGTTTTGCTGCTGGGCCCTGTGGCGGTGCATCCAACGCGCCAAGGCGAGGGTTTGGGCGGATTGTTGATCAACGAATCGCTGGCCGAGGCGCGGCGTTTGGGCTGGGAGCGGGTCTTATTGGTGGGGGATGCGCCCTATTACAGCCGCTTTGGTTTTGCCAAGCTGGAGGGGGTCGAGATGCCGCCGCCGACCAACCCTGACCGCGTGCTTGGGATAGCCTTGAAGGCGGGGGCTTGGCTGCGCACGCAGGGGGCTGTTACCAAGGCCAGTGGTGCAGGGCTTTAGCCTTAGATCTTGCATGGGGCTTGAATGCCCCCCACATTGGCGGGATGAGCCAACTTCCTTCGATTGTGCCACCAGATCTTGAAGCTGACATCAGCGCTTTGGCGCAGGCCTATCTGCGTGCCAATGGTCCGGTGATGGCTTTGGTCAACCGCATTGGCGGCGGCGTAGAGGCGCAGATGGCGCGGTTGCCGCAAGGGGTGCGCCAGCAGATCGAGGCGACGGTGATTGTAGCGCTGACAGCGGCGTATGGGCTGGCGGGGCGGGCAGAGGAAGGCCCTGAGATTGGGCCGGGGGCTGCGAATTGGGCGGCGATTGCCACAGGGGCTGCGGGCGGGGCGGGCGGGCTGATAGGTTCGATTGTCGAATTGCCTTTAACGATCACCGTGTTTTTGCATGCGATTCGGGCTGAGGCGATCCGCGCAGGGTTTGACCCTGATGAGGCGGGGGTGCGGGCGGCCTGTCTGGAAGTTTTTGCCGCGGGCGCGCCTTTGCAAGAGGATGATGGTATCGACAGCGGCTTTGTCTCGGCGCGATTGACGCTGACGGGGCCTGCGCTGCAAAAGCTGATTGCGCGAGTGGCCCCCAGTTTGGCGGCGCGTTTGGGACAAAAGCTTGCGGCGCAATCGGTGCCGATTTTGGGGGCGCTGTCGGGGGCTGCGGTGAATGCAGCCTTTTTGCGCTATTACCGCGAGGTGGCGCGTATTCGCTTTGCGCTCATGCGGTTGGCCGAGCATAGCGGCGGCGAGGCGGTGGTGGCGGCTTTTGCCCGCGCGGTGCGGGCGCCGCAGGTGAGCAAGGCCTGAGCTTGGCCTTGGGGCTGGGACGCTCCGCGGGGGATATTTTTGCCAAGATGAAAGCGGCGGCGGGCTTAGATGCCTTGTTTTGCCAGCCAATCGGTGAGGGCGGGGCGGATGGTTCCGGCGCCGGCGCTGCGGGCGGTTTCGATCACGCTGCGGGCTTCGGCGAGGTCGATCTTGCGCAGCAGTTCTTTCACCGGACCGATCGAGGCGGGGCGCATCGAGAGGTGCCGCAGGCCGATGGCGGCAAAGGCCACGGCTTCGATCGGGCGGCCAGCGTCTTCGCCGCAAAATGACAGGCGGGTGTTGGAGGCGGCACAGCGCGCCACGATGAATTGCAAGAAGGTCAGGAAAGAGGCGTTCAGCGTGTCGTAGCGTTTGCGCACGCGTTCATTTTCGCGGTCAGCCGCAAAGAAGAACTGTTTGAGGTCATTGCCGCCGATGGAGATGAAATCGGCCATCTCGAAAAACGCATCGGGGGCATAGGCGAGCGAAGGGGTTTCCAGCATCGCGCCGATTTCCAGCCGTTCGGGGACCGGATGGCCGAGGCTTTTTTCGCGGTGCAATTCGCGCAGCATATGGCTGCGCGATTCGAGAAATTCGCCATGTTCGCTGACAAAGGGGAACATCACCGACAAGGGTCTGCCGGCCGAGGCGCGGATCAGGGCTTGCAGCTGCATCCGCAGCACGCCGGGTTTGTCGAGACCGACGCGGATGGCGCGCCAGCCCATGGCGGGGTTCGGCTCGTCTTGGGGTTTCATATAGGGCAGGACTTTATCCGAGCCGATATCAAGGGTGCGGAAGGCGACGGGGCGGCCCTTGGCGGCCTCGATCACGCGTTTGTAAAGCACAGCCAATTCGTCGCGGCGCGGCATATGGTTGCGCACCAGAAACTGCAATTCGGTGCGAAACAGCCCGACGCCTTCAGCGCCCGAGCCTTCGAGCGAGGGCAGGTCGGCCATCAGCCCTGCGTTCATTTGCAAGCCGATCCGAACGCCGTCGCGGGTGATTGCGGGCAGATCGCGCAGCGAGCTGTAGCGCTGCATCGCCTTGGCCTGCATGGCGATTTTGTCGCGGAAGGAGCGCGCCACGGTGTCTTCGGGGCGCAGATGCACCACACCTTGATCGCCATCGACCAAGATCGCATTGCCGTTCAGCGCCTCGTGGGTGATCTTTTCGGCATGGATCACCATCGGGATCGACAGCGCGCGCGCCACGATTGCGGCATGGCTGCCGACCGAGCCTTCTTCCAGCACCACGCCTTTCAGCTTGCGGCCGTATTCCAGCAATTCCGCAGGCCCGATGTTGCGCGCCACCAGCACCGGATTTTCCGGCATTTGCGCGCCGGTATCCTTGCCTTGGCCGGTCAGAATGCGCAGCAGGCGGTTCGACAGATCGTCAAGATCTTGCAGCCTTTCGCGCAGATAGGCGTCGGGCACCTGTTCCAGACGCGAGCGCGCGGCGGATTGTTCTTTTTCCACCGCAGCTTCGGCCGAGAGGCCCGAGGCGATGTCTTCTTCCATCCGGCGCAGCCAGCCGCGGGAATGGGCGAACATCCGGTAGGCTTCGAGCACCGCCTTTTGCTCTTTGTCCAGGCTTTCGGCTGCCAGCAGATCATCGACCGAGACGCGCAGCACCCCCACGGCTTCGCGAATGCGGTCCATCTCGAACAATGGGTCGTCGGCGACGGGATTGGTCACCACCACGCGGGGTTCGTGCAGCCAGACGCGGCCTTCGCAAGCCCCCTCTTGGCCGGTCGAGCCGCGAAACAGCACCGGTTGGCGGTGCAGCGCGCCGACGCTTTCGCCGTCCGAGGCAAAGGCCCCCAGCTCGGCCATTTCGGCAAGCACCATAGCGACGATTTCCAGCGCGTAGATCTCGTCTTCGGAATAGGCGCGCGCGTCTTTCGATTGCACCACCAGCACGCCCAGCTTTTCGCTGACGCGTTGAATCGGCACGCCAAGGAAAGACGAAAACAGCTCTTCGCCGGTTTCGGGCATATAGCGAAAGCCTTTTTCGCTGGGCGCGTCGGCGGTGTTGATTGGCAGGCCGGTTTTGGCGACACGGCCCACCAGCCCTTCACCCAGCTTCATCCGCGTCATATGCACGGCGGCTTTTTTCAGGCCCTCGGTCGCGCAAAGTTCCAGTGTGTCTCCGTCGCGAAACAGATAGATGCTGCAGACTTCGGTGCCGATGGAATCGGCGATCAGATGGGTGATCTGATCCAGCCGGTCCTGCCCCTGCGCCTTGGTGCCCAAAACATCCCGCAGGCGGCGGAGAAGTTTGCGGCTGTCGCTGTCTGTGCGTTCTGCGGGCATTGCTTGATCCAGTCAGGTCATTAGACCCTCTATAGGCGAGTTATACGGCAAAGGGGAGTGGGCAAAAGCCGCTAAAGCGTGGCTCTGGGCTTTGCACCGGCTGTTAAGGCTTTTGCGCTAGACTGGCGCTGGGGGATGGCGGCTGCAAGAGAGGGCGCGCGCATGATGCCACGGCTGGTTTCACGGCAAAGGGTGATGGTGCTGGCAGTGACGCTGGCCTGTACGATGGCGGCGGTAACGACGCTGATCAATGGCGCGCTGCTGGACCGCCAGATAGATCAAAGGTCGATTGTGCTGAACTTGATCCAAGTGCTGGGTTTGGGGTTTTGTCTGAGCTATCTGATGGGGCTAAAGCTGATGCAGCTGACGCTGGCCTCGCAAAAGCTGGAACAGATCGCCTCTTATGATTTTCTGACCGACGCGCTGACGCGGGCACGGTTCTTTGCGCAAATCGCGGCGCAACCAAATCTGCGCGGTGCGTTTTTGATTTTTGATATGAATGACTTCAAGCGCATTAACGACACGCTTGGCCATGCGGCGGGCGACCTTGCCTTGGTGCAGGTGGCGCAGGCGGCACGGCAGCATCTGGGGCCGCAGGATTATCTGTGCCGTTTGGGTGGGGATGAGTTCTTGGCGTTTTTCGCAAGGCTAGAACAGGCGCAAATTCATGCCCGTGCCCGTTCGATCGCGATGGAGATTACCGCCTGCACGGTGGGAAGCGGGGCGGCGGCAATCGGGCTTTCGGCAAGCTTTGGGCTTTCTGTGCTAGAGGCGGGGCAAGATATGGATGCCGCCATCGCCCTTGCCGATGCCGATCTTTATCGCGCCAAATCGATCCACCATCGCAGAAACCGAGGCCACCGCGCGCTGCGCTTGGCGCGCTAGGCAACAAAAAACCGCCCAACAGGGGGCTGTTGGGCGGTTTTTCAAAGAAAGATCGGGTTTTAGGCTTTTTCCAGCCCGAAAGCGTCATGAAGCGCCTGCACCGCAAGCTCCATATATTTGCGGTCGATCAACACCGAAATCTTGATCTCGGAGGTGCCGATCACTTTGATGTTGACGTTTTCTTTTGAGAGGGCTGCGAACATCTTGGCCGCAACGCCCGCATGCGAACGCATGCCGATGCCAACCACCGAGACCTTGGCGACTTCGGTATCGACCACCAGATCGTCATAGCTGATCACGCCCGAGGCGCGGGCTTCTTCCATCGCCTTTTGGGCGCGCGCCACCTGATTGACCGGGCAAGAGAAGGTCATATCGGTCACCGCAACCGTGCGATCGCCGACATCTTTTTCCGAGATGTTCTGCACGATCATATCGACGTTCACGCCGGCTTCGGCCAAGGGGCCAAAAATGGCCGAGGCGACGCCGGGGCGGTCCTCGACGGTGACAAGGGTCATTTTCGCTTCGTCGCGGCTATAGGCCACGCCCGAGACAACTTTCGATTCCATCAGCTCATCCTCGTCGCAGACCAAGGTTCCAGAATTCTCGTCGGTTTCCTCGAAAGAGGACAGCACCCGCAGCCGCACCTTATAGCGCATCGCAAGTTCAACCGAGCGGGTTTGCAGCACTTTCGCGCCCAAAGATGCCAGCTCGAGCATCTCTTCAAAGGCGATGCGGTCAAGTTTGCGCGCCTTTGAGGTAATGCGCGGATCGGTGGTATAGATGCCGTCCACGTCGGTGTAGATGTCGCAGCGTTCGGCGTCAAAGGCGGCGGCAAAGGCCACGGCGGTGGTGTCAGAGCCGCCACGGCCCAGCGTGGTGATGCGGCCTTCGGCCGAAACGCCTTGAAAGCCTGCAACCACGGCGACCTTGAAGCCTTCTTTGAACTTGGCTTCGATATTGTCGCGCGGGATGGAGACAAACCGCGCCGAGCTATGCGCCGAGGTGGTGTTGATCGGCACTTGCCAGCCTTGCCAGCTGCGCGCGGGGATATCCATTTCCTGCAAGCGCAGCGCCATCAGACCTGCGGTGACATTTTCACCGCTGGAGACCACGGCGTCATATTCGCGCGCGTCGTAAAGCTTGGAGGTGCCCTCGACAAAGCCAACCATCTTGTTGGTTTCGCCCGACATCGCCGAGACGATGACGATCACGTCATAGCCACGCGCCACCTCGGCCTTTACCTTTTGCGCGGCATTTTCGATGCGCGCCAGGTCGGCCACCGAGGTGCCGCCGAATTTCATCACGAGAACAGGCATCCGTTCCCCTCCGCCAAGGAATTTAAGGGCTTTCGTCGCGGCTTCTTTATGCGGCGGACCGCAGCTGTGCAAGGGCCTGTGATGCGCAAAACTTTGAAGCGTTGCTGCGGCGGGACTGGGGGGCCTCCGGCGGGGATATTTGGGCCAAGATGAAAGCGGCGGGCGGTTAAAGCGCGCGCCAGCCGATGTCTGAGCGGCAGAAGCCTTCGGGCCAATCGAGTTGGTCGATCATCGCATAGGCGCGGGCGCGGGCCTCGGCCAGAGTGGCGGCGCGGGCGGTGATATTGAGCACGCGGCCGCCGTTTGCGCAGATTTGGCCGTCTTTTTCGGCGGTGCCGGCGTGGAAGACCATCTGCTGGCTGGTGGCGGCGATGTGATCAAGGCCCTTGATCACCGAGCCTTTTTGATAGGCGGCGGGATAGCCCTTGGCGGCCATCACCACGGTGAGCGCATGGTCTTGCGCCCAATTGACCTGGGTGCGGTCAAGCCGGCCTTCGGCGCAGGCGAGCAGAAGGTCGAGCGCTTGGGCGCCAAGGCGCAGCATCAGCACTTGGGTTTCGGGATCGCCAAAGCGGGCGTTGTATTCGACAAGGCGGCCTTGACCGTCTTTGATCATCAAGCCGGCGTAGAGCACGCCTTGGTAGGGGGTGCCGCGGCGGGCCATTTCGGCGATGGTGGGCAGGATGATTTCGCGCATCGCCCGGTCGGCGATGGCATCGGTCAGCACCGGTGCGGGCGAATAGGCGCCCATGCCGCCGGTATTGGGGCCGGTGTCGCCATCGCCCACACGTTTATGATCTTGGGCGGTGCCGATGGGCAGGGCGTTGACGCCATCGGTCAGCACGAAGAATGAGGCTTCTTCGCCGGTCATGAATTCTTCGATCACCACCTCGGCGCCGGCGGCACCGAATTCGCCGCCGAACATATCGTCAATGGCGGCCAGAGCCTCGGCTTCGGTCATCGCCACGATGACGCCTTTGCCGGCGGCCAGACCGTCGGCCTTGACCACGATCGGCGCGCCCATTTTGCGGATATAGGCTTTGGCAGGCTCTGCGGCATCAAAGCGGGCATAGGCGGCGGTGGGGGCGCCGCAGGCGTCGCAGATGGCTTTGGTAAAGCCCTTGCTGGCTTCGAGTTGGGCGGCTTGGGCGCTGGGGCCAAAGGTCAGGATCCCTGCGGCGCGGGTGGCATCGGCGACGCCTGCGGCCAGCGGGGCTTCGGGGCCGATGATCACGAAATCAATCGCGTTATCTTCGCAAAACCCCACCACCTCGGCGGCGTTCAGGGGGTCAAGATCGGCGCATTCGGCCAGCATAGCGATGCCTGCATTGCCCGGAGCCACGATCAGGCGATCGGTTTTCGGGTTTTGTTTCACCGCCCAAGCCAGCGCATGTTCGCGCCCGCCACTGCCAAGGATCAGAATATTCATCGGCGTCCCCTTTGAACTTTGCTTTGCGCCTCATAGGCACATGCCGCCCGCGAGGCAAGCAAAGCTCGCATCGGCGGCGCCTTGGCTCTGGCCCTTGGCGGCGGGCTTGGTTAGGCTGATGCGGGAGCAACAGGGGCAGCAGCAGATGAGTGATCTATTTGAAGACGGGCCGCTGGTGTCGAATGCGCCCGAGTTTTCGGTCTCGGAGCTGTCGGGTGCTGTGAAAAAGGTGATCGAGGGCGAATTTGGTCTGGTGCGGGTGCGCGGCGAAGTGGGGCGGGTGTCGCGGCCAGCTTCGGGGCATTTGTATTTCGCGCTGAAGGATGATCGCGCCAGTCTTGATGCGGTGTCTTGGAAGGGTCAGGTCGCCAAGATGCAGACCCGCCCCGAAGAGGGGATGGAGGTCATCGCCACTGGCCGCATGACCACCTTTCCCGGTCAGTCGAAATATCAGCTGATTGTCGAAGATGTAGCACCCGCCGGGGCTGGCGCGCTGATGGCGATGCTGGAAAAGCGCAAGGCGGCTTTGGGCGCAGAGGGGCTGTTTGACCCTGCCCGCAAGCAGCCGATCCCCTATTTGCCGCAGGTGATCGGGGTGGTGACCTCGCCTTCGGGTGCGGTGATTCGTGATATTTTGCACCGGCTGCGCGACCGCTTTGCGCGCCATGTGCTGATCTGGCCGGTGGCGGTGCAGGGTCAGGCCTGCGCGGCAGAGGTTGCCGCCGCCATTCGCGGGTTCAATGCGATTGAACCGGGGGGGGCAATTCCGCGCCCCGATCTGATTATTGTGGCGCGCGGTGGTGGCAGTCTGGAAGACCTGTGGGGCTTTAACGAAGAGATCGTGGTGCGGGCGGTGGCGGCCAGCCGCATCCCGCTGATCTCGGCGGTGGGGCACGAGACCGATACCACGCTGATCGACTATGCCGCCGATCTGCGCGCGCCGACGCCGACGGCTGCGGCAGAGCTTGCGGTGCCGGTGCGGCTGGATCTGGTGGCGGCGCTGGAGGCCTTGGGCGCGCGGCAAGCGCGGGGCTTGGCGCAGGGCATCAGCCTGCGCGGCCAGCGTCTGCGCGATCTGGCCCGCGCCTTGCCTCGGCTGGAAAGCCTGCTGGCCCAGCCAAACCAGCGCTATGATGCCGCCAGCCTGCGCTTGGCCGGCGCGCTGAGCATGGCGGCGACGCGCAAACGCGCGGGCTTTGCGGCAACCGCAGCGCGGTTGCGGCCTGCGGCGCTGCTGACGCTGATTGCGCATAAGGGCGAGCGGATGCAGACCCAAGCCGACCGGCTGTCTGCTGCACAGAGGCGCAGGCTTGAACGCCATGCCGACCGCGCGGCCAATCTGTCAAACCGGCTTGCGCCTGCGCTGTTGCGGCTGATCGCAGATGCAGCCCGCAAAACTGCCGAGGGCCGCACGGCACTTGCGCAGCTGGATGCCCGCCTGCAAACCGCGCCTGCGCAGCGCTATGATCGGTTGCGCCAGCGGCTTGACGCGCTTGACCGCATCCGCAGCACATTGGGCTATGCCGAGACGTTGAAGCGTGGTTATGCCGTCGTGCGCGGCGATGGCCATGTCGTCACCTCCAAAGCCGCCGCCGAAGCAGCCGTCAGCTTGGAAATTGAATTTGCCGATGGTCGCTTGGGCTATGCCAAGCCTGTCGTAAAGCGCAGCAAATCCGAAGGTCCTGATCAGGGCAGCCTGTTCTAAACGCCCACCTCTGGCCCCAAGCAGCGCAGCGGCTCTGAGGATTGCGCCACCTCTGACAGGGTATCGATGCCGTCAGAGCCCAAGAATTGCGCCTGCAAGCCCTTGGCACCTTTGAAAAACAACCAGCACTGTGGCGCACTTGGGTCTTCGTAGACAAAGCAAATCTGCGCATCTTGGGCGTACCAATAGCCCTCGCGGCATTGGTCTTGGGTAAAGGCCCAGATCACCCGACGTCCAGGGAGATATGCCTCGGTGCCGTAAATCTGGCCAGCCGCGGCGTAGGTCAGCGTCCGGCCGGTGACATAGGCATCGAATTCCGGCCCCGTCACTGGCAGGCCAAGGTCTTGTGCCGCAAGCGGCAGGGCAATCAGGGCACAAAGGCCAAGCAGGGCAGGGCGCATCACAACCTCCATCTGCGCGCAGATTGCCGCGTTTTGGCTTAAAAAACCAGCCCCGCAGCAAGGCTCAGGCGGGCTTGCGCCAAGCCGCCAGACGCGGCGCGATCGCGCGCCGCCATAACGGCGGTGCCAATGCTATCATGCAGGCCAGCGGCAGCGACCAGGGCAATCGGGGTGCCGCTTCGGGCGCAGGCAAGCGCAGCGCGGGATAGGGTCGGGCGGGATGCGCGTGATGGTCCGAATGGCGCGGCGCGTTCAGCATATAGGCGCTGGAAAACCACTGCGGCGCGTTCCAGCTGTGCGCAATTCCCACCGGCTCTAACCGCCCATCGGCGCGGCGCGCCCGCATCAAGCCATAATGCTGCACATAATCCGACAGCATCAGCTGCGCCTGCGCGTGCAAGGCCAAAGCCGCCCAAGCCATCAGCCCCCAGATCCCCGCAATCGCAAACCCCATCCCGAGGCAGGCCGAGGCCGCCATGACATACACCAGATAAGGATGCATCCCCGCCTTGCCGCGGGCGCGCAATTCGGTTTCAGCCGCCCAACCCTTGGCAAAACTGCCGACCCAAGCCCGCAGGAAGAACCGATAATACCCCTCCCCAGCGCGGGCGGTATTGGGGTCGTCAAGGCTGGCGGCATGGCGGTGATGCACCAAGCGATGCGCCGAGGTATGGTGCCCAAACAGCAACAGGCAATAGACCGCAGCCCCCAGACGAAACAGCCAGCGGTTGCCACGGTGGATCAATTCATGCGCGGTTGCATTCGCCACCTGCCCCAGCCACAGCCCGGTGCCAAAAAACAGCGCAGTCTTGGCGGGCAGCGAAAGCTCGGACCCTGTCAGCGCCCAAACCGTTGCCGGCATCAGCAAAACCGCGCCACAAGCCAAAGCCACCAACAGCAGGTCTGCGGCGGGAAACTCTGCCGCCTCGGGCGCATCCGCCTGCCCCGTGCCAAAGGCTGCCATACGGTCCAGCCCTGCGGCCAAGACCGTCATATAAATCAGGCCCGCCGCAGCCCAAAGCCCGCCTGCCCAAATCGCAAGCGCAAACAAAGCCAGCGGCGCCAGCGTCGCCACAGCAAAGACCACCGGAAACAGACCAAACGTTTTACCCATCATCCGCCCAATCTAGCATCAGTTTTCCATTCTGCCAGCACCCTCAGGCCTTCCCATAAGCCGCGCAATTGACTAGGTGAAAAGAAACCCCTGCGACCGGAGAGCCCATGTCCTTTTTCAAAAAGCTGAAAGACCGGATGTTCCGCTCGTCCGACAAGCTGGGCGAAGGCCTCGATGCTTTGATCGCAGCGCCCGATCAAACCGCCGCCGCGCCGGAAAAATCCGGTCTGCTGGCCCGGCTGATCCCCAGTGCCGAAGCGCCGCGCCGGGTGATGGACGACGCCATGCTGGAAAGCCTGGAAGAGGTGCTGATCGCCGCCGACATGGGCGTGCAAACCGCCACCCGCCTTGCGGCCAATATCGCCGAGGGCCGCTTTGGCAAACGCATCTCGACCGCCGAATTGCGCAGCGCCTTGGCCGATGAAATCACCCGCATCATGACGCCGGTTGCCAAACCGCTGCCGCTTTACCCGCAAAAACCGCAAGTGGTGCTGGTGGTCGGGGTCAATGGCTCGGGCAAAACCACCACCATCGGCAAGCTCGCCTCGCAGTTCAAAGCCGCCGGAAAATCCGTGGTCATTGCCGCAGGCGATACCTTTCGCGCCGCCGCAGTAGAACAGCTGCAAGTCTGGGGCAGCCGCGCCGGCGTGCCGGTGCTGACCGCCCCCGAGGGCTCTGATCCCGCCTCGCTGGCCTTTGACGCCTTCACCCGCGCGCGTGCCGAGGGCGCGGATCTCTTGCTGATCGACACCGCAGGCCGCCTGCAAAATCGCCAAGACCTGATGGAGGAACTCTCCAAAATCGTCCGCGTCATCCGCAAGGTCGATCCCGCAGCGCCGCATAATACCCTGCTGGTGCTGGATGCCACCACTGGTCAGAACGCGCTGAACCAAGTCGAGATTTTCCGCAAAATCGCTGATGTCTCCGGCCTTGTGATGACCAAACTCGACGGCACCGCCAAGGGCGGCGTGCTGGTGGCTTTGGCCGATAAATTTGGCCTGCCAATCCATGCCATCGGTCTGGGCGAGCAAATCGAAGACCTCTCGCCCTTCGATCCCGCAGATTTCGCCCGAGCACTTGTCGGTCAAATCGACTAAGCCTTTCATCTTGGCCTCAATATCCCACGGGGGTCCGGGGGTGTGAAACCCCCGGCCTTAGCCCCAGACACCGCGAAAAGGCATTATGGCAAACTGGCTGATTTCCATCGAAGGCACGCTTCAGGGCCGCCATGTCGCCCTTGGCCTCGCGCTTTTGGCGGCCATCTTGCACGCCCTTTTCGGCGCGCTGCAAAAGGGCCGACACGACCCTTGGCTGACCCGCGCTGCAATTGATATCTGCTATGGGCTGATGGCTTTGCCCTTTGCGCTCTTTGTGGTGCCTTGGCCCGAGCCACATATGTGGGCGATCTTTGCCGGCGCTTGGGTCATCCACAGCGGCTATAAAGTGCTGCAAGCCATGACCTATACCCGCGGCGCCTATACGGTGGTCTATCCGGTGGTGCGCGGCACCGGGCCTTTGTTCACCGTGCTGGTCGCAGGCGTGGTCTTTGCCGAACACTACCAGCCGCTGCAATGGTTTGGCGTCGGGCTGCTGACCTCTGGCATCTTTGGCCTTGCGCTTTACAACATGCGCAACCTGACGCTGGAACGTGACACGCTGATCTCGGCCTTGGGCTTTGCGGTGCTAACCGGCGCCTTGGTCGCGGCCTATACCACCTATGACGCTTGGGGCATTCGCGCCACCGCCAACCCCTTTACCTTTCTGGCTTGGTTCTTTCTGATCGACTGCTTCACCATGCCGCTGATCTCGCTCAAACGCCTGCGCGCCACGGCAGGGCCTGATCTGATCCCGCTGTTCAAACGTGGGCTGCTGGGGGCCTTTGTGGCGTTTTTCTCTTTCGGCTCGATCATGCTGGCGACACGGCTTGATCGCGTTGGCGAGGCCGCGGTCTTGCGCGAAACCTCGACGGTTTTTGCAGCCCTGATCGGCTGGCTTTTGCTAAAGGAAAAGGTAGGGCTGGCGCGTGCCCTGTTGATGGGGCTAATTGCGCTGGGCGCAGTGGTAATGGAAATGGCAGGCTGATGAGCACGCAGAAAATCTCGACCTCGCTGAAACTCGGTCTGGAACTTGGCCCGATTGTCTTGTTCTTCGCGGGCTTTCGCTTTTTCAAAGATCGCAGCTTTAGCATCTTTGGCACCGACTATTCCGGCTTTATCGTGATGACGGCGTTGTTTGTACTGATGATCGTGGTCTCGACCGGTATTTTGTGGCGTCTGACGGGCACCATCTCGAAAATGCAGCTGATGACCTTGGTCTTGGTCGTGGTGATGGGGGGGCTGTCGGTTTATTTCAACGACGATCACTTTATCAAAATGAAGCCGACCCTGCTTTATCTTGCTTTCGGCGGCGTGCTGGGTTTTGGCCTGCTGCGCGGCCAATCCTACCTGAAACTGGTGATGGAAGAGGCGCTGCCCTTGCAGCCCGAGGGCTGGATGATCCTGACCCGCAGGTTGTGCGGCTTCTTTTTCGCGCTGGCGCTGACCAACGAGCTGGTCTGGCGGATTTTTTCCACCGAGACTTGGGTGACCTTTAAAACCTTTGGTCTGACGCTGGCGATGTTTGGGTTTTTCATGGCGCAGGCCAAGGTGCTTGACCGTTACGGCATCAAGGATCAGGCCTGAAGCTGGCGCAAGACGGCGTTGACCTTTGCACGGCGTCGCGCTATCGCTCGCCTGTGGCGCTTTGATACCAGATTGCGGGCCACGTTAAACATTCCGCTAAAAGGGTCAGGGCCCTTGCCCCGAAGCCCTTTGGTTTCGGGGTTTTTCTTTGTTTATAAGGGCTGGCAGGATGACAAAAGACTGGAAAACGCGCACCAAGCTTGTGCACGAGGGTTCGCGCCGCAGCCAATATGGCGAGATGGCCGAGGCGATCTTTTTGACCCAGGGCTTTGCCTATCCTACCGCTGAATCCGCCGAATCGCGCTTTGTGCAGGCGGGCGAGGATGAGTTCATCTATGCCCGCTATGGCAACCCGACCACCCGCATGTTCGAAGACCGTATTGCGGCACTCGAGGGTTGCGAAGATGCCTTTGCCACGGCTTCGGGCATGGCGGCGGTGAATGGTGCGTTGACGTCGATGCTGCGGGCGGGCGATCATGTGGTGTCGTCGCGGGCGCTGTTTGGCTCGTGCCTGTATATTCTGGAAGAGGTGCTGACCCGCTACGGCGTGCATGTCAGCTTTGTCGACGGCGAAGATCTGGACCAATGGCGCGCTGCCATCACGCCGGCGACCAAGGCGGTGTTTTTCGAATCGATGTCGAACCCGACGCTGCAACTGGTGGATATCAAGGCGGTGGCCGAGATTGCCCATGCCAATGGCGCGCTGGTTGTGGTGGATAACGTCTTTGCCACCCCGATCTTTTCCCGCGCGGTCGAGCAGGGCGCGGATGTGATTGTCTATTCCACCACCAAACATGTCGACGGGCAGGGGCGGGCCTTGGGCGGGGTGATCTGTGGCAGCAAGGACTTTATCCGCAAGGTGGCCGAACCTTATCTAAAGCACACCGGCGCCGCGATGAGCCCCTTTACCGCTTGGATCATGCTGAACGGCATGGCAACGCTGGATCTGCGCTGCCGTGCGATGGCAGATTCGGCGCTGAAAATCGCCCAAGCGCTGGAGCAAAACCCCGCCGTGGCCAAGGTAATCTACCCCGGCCTTGCCTCGCACCCGCAGCATGCGCTGGCGATGGCGCAGATGGGGTCGGGCGGCACTTTGGTGGCTTTTGAGATCAAGGGCGGCAAAGAGGCTGCATTCAAATTCTGCAACGCTTTGGACATCATCAAGATTTCGAACAATCTGGGCGACGCCAAAACCATTGCCACCCATCCCGCCACCACCACGCATCAGCGTCTGCCGCAGCCGCAAAAAGACGCGCTGGGCATCACCGGCGGGCTGATCCGGCTTTCGGTTGGCTTGGAAGATGCGGGCGATTTGATTGCAGAGCTGACCGCCGCCTTGGCATGATCGTTAGGGCCTATCAGCCAGAAGATGCCGATGCCCTGGCGCAGATCTTTTATGACGCGGTTCGCATTGGGGCCGCGCCCTATTATGCCACAGCACAGTTGCAAGCTTGGGCCCCGCAGCGCCCTTCGGCCGCGGTTTGGACGGCGCGGCTGACAGGGCTTATCTGCTTTGTCGCCTGTGATCCGCAGCCTGTGGGATTTATGGCTTTGCGGGCTGATGGCTATCTGGATCTGGCCTTTGTGGCGCCCGCGCAACAGCGTCGCGGTGTGGCAAGCCTGCTGCATCAAGCCGTGCTGACCCATGCGCAGGGCTTGGGGCTGCGGCTGTTAACCACCGAATCAAGTCTTGCCGCGCAGGGGTTTTTCGCGGGCAAAGGCTGGCAAACCCTTGCCCGCCAAAGCGTGCAGCGCCACGGGCAAGCGATTGAAAATTTTCGCATGCAGCGTGAAATCTAAAGATAAATTCACCCAGCTTTAATCCAATGTCGTCTTTGCCGCGTATCCGTTCGGTAAGGCTTGGGTTAGGGGGCTGCTTCCCCTATATTGAAGGTCTGCAACCTTTGGGGGCGCTGCCATGAACATTCATATGACGGATCGCGATTATAATCCCGGTCGGGAAGAGGCAGAGGCGGCTTTGGCCACCCTGCGGCTTTGGGCTGCGCGCGCCTCTGATGCAGAGATTGTGGCGCTGGCGCCCGAAGCGGGTGCCTTGGTGGGCGGCGGCTATCCGGTGATGTCGCGCGAATATCCCAGCGATTTTATCGCTGATGACATTTACAAAGACAGCATGCCCGACCTGCAAAACGGCCCTGCCAGCCTGATCGTGGGCGCCAAGCAGACCATCCAGCACGTTGGCATTTCAAACTTTCGTCTGCCGATCAACTATCGCACCCGCGACAATGGCCCGCTGACGCTGGAAACCTCGGTCACGGGCACAGTCAGCCTTGAAGCCGAGAAAAAAGGCATCAACATGAGCCGGATCATGCGGTCGTTTTATGCGCATGCGGAACGTGATTTCTCGTTTGGCGTGATTGAACACGCGCTGGAAGATTACCTGACCAACCTTGGGTCTTTTGACGCCCGCATTCAGATGCGCTTTTCCTTTCCGATGAAGGTCGGCTCGCTGCGTTCGGGGCTGTCGGGCTGGCAGTATTACGACATCGCTTTGGAATTGGTCGATGTGGCAGGCCTGCGCACGCGGATCATGCACCTTGATTTCGTCTATTCCTCGACCTGCCCTTGCTCGCTCGAGCTCTCGGAACATGCGCGCCAAACCCGTGGGCAAATGGCGACGCCGCATTCGCAACGCTCGGTGGCGCGGATTTCGGTGCAGGTTCAGGGCGACACCTGCCTGTGGTTTGAAGACCTGATCGAACTGGCGCGCTCTGCGGTGCCAACCGAAACCCAAGTCATGGTGAAACGCGAAGACGAGCAGGCCTTTGCCGAGCTGAACGCCGCCAATCCGATCTTTGTCGAGGATGCGGCGCGCAGTTTCTGTGCGGCCTTGCAATCCGATCCCCGCATTGGCGATTTTCGGGTTGTGGCCAGCCATCAAGAAAGCCTGCACAGCCATGATGCGGTCTCGGTGCTGACGGTTGGCGAAACCTTTGCGGCGACCTCATTGGACCCCAAACTTTTCGCCAGCCTTTATCATGTTGGCTAAAAGATCTGGGCGGGGTTATCCCCGCCCGATCAAGGCTTTAATCCCAGCAAGACACCAGCACCGTCATGCCCATGCCTGCGGCAGACAAAGCGTCAGGCGTGGCAATCTCGGACATATCGCTCATCTGCGCTGAAATCCCTGCCGCCAGCAGGGCTTGGGCAATCGCTGGGGCTTGCACGGCAAAGGCCACGCCTTCGGGCAAGACTTTGGCCCCGGTTTTCACCCCCGCCAAAACCATGCCAATCACCGACCCTGTCGCATCCAGCACCGGCCCGCCCGCATCGCCGGGCAGCAAGGGCAGGCTTAGACGCGCGACACCCGCCTCGCCATTCAGCCCCACGGTTTCGGCCAAACTGCCCAGCGTCAGAACGGGTGCTGGCAGCTTGCCTTCATAGGAATAACCCGCGACGGAAATCTGCGCGCCCGCGCGGGATGGGCCCGCTTGCAGGTGGGCAAAGACCTCGGGGGCTAGGGCCTGTTTGGGGCGCAGGATCGCCAAGCCCGAACTTGCATCTTGCGCCAGAACTGCGGCCTCGGTGTCGGTGTCAATCGTCACCCGCGCGCATTGCGCCACGGCTTCAATCGTTGTCACGACATCGCCCTTGGCATCGACATAAAAGCCCGAGCGTGACAGCTTGGGCATCTTTACCTCCAGCCCCGACAGCAGGCCTGCGCGCGCGGTGTCGTCCAGTGGCACAAGGCCCGGGTCCAGCGCCTTGGCGCCGGTCGAGGCAAAGCTGGCCTGCATCAGCGGCAAAATCCGCGCCATCCGCGCCGCATCTGCTGGCTTCCACACCACCAGATAGCCCTTGACCGCGCCGTCTTTCAGCTCGGCATAGGCATAGCTTTCCACGCTATCCGAGGCAGCGTTGATGCTGAAGCTGCGCTCGCCTCTGCTGCGCGCGCCGTCTGCTGGCACCACTTCCAGCGTTTGCAAGATATCATAAAGCCCGAACAGCGTCGCTTTATCGCCGGGTTCCGAGATGAGGATCACCCGCAGATCAGATCCATTTTTGGCGCTGAAATGCACGAAGGGCGGTTCGTAGTGGTCAAATTGCAGCATCGCCATTGGCAGGGTCATAGCGACACCTGCCTCGGCTTCGGCCATATATTCAAAGCCAAAGCCCGCCAACTCGGCCTGATGATCGCCGCTGAGGCGGCCGCGTTGCAGGGTCGAGAGAACGCCTGTTGGCTCGAGCCCCGCATTTTGCTGCCAAGCCGCAATCGCGCCACGCGTCCCTGCTCCAAAAGAGCCGTCGATCTTGCCCGCATAAAACCCGTACCAGGCCAGCGCCTGTTGCAGTTCTTTGCGATCATCGCGCGACAGCGCGGCCTCGGTTGCCTGCGCTTGGGCCAAGGTCTCGACATCGATTTCGATTTCGATTTCGACCTCGGGTGCGGGCGCGGCCACTACATTGGCTTCGGCCTCGGGGGCTGCCATGGCTTGCGGCGCGGTTTCTAGGAGGACGCTGGCCTGACCCACTGGCCAGAACTGCTGCTGATGGCGGCTGCCGTCGGTGATGAAACTGTCACGCGGGATCAGGCCTTGCCGTCTGAACTCTGACAGCTTGCCCGCCGCCTCTGCTGGAGCATAAGGGCCCAAGGTCACGGCATACCATCCCGCGGCAATCTGAAATCCAGCAACGTCAGGCATCGTGCCCGCGTAGGCCTGCGCCCGATCTTGCGCGGCGCGCAGCGTCGGCAAAGCCTCGACTTGCAGCCAAGCTTGCTGCTGGGCAAGGGCTGGCATAAGGCCGCCAAAAAGGGTCAAAAACACTAGGGTCAAAACTCGAAATATCATAAATACGTCCATCTTTTTCTTTGCGCCGCAGCCACTTTGACGCAAACCTAACCAAAGCCACAGAAAGTTGCACCCGCTTTTGTCTGCAATCAGCTGCGCCGCATTGACCCTTGGCTCTGTCTTGCCTATGGAAAGGCTGCATTTCAAGAGGTCTGGTATGGCGCACGCATCCAAAGCACCACAAAGCTTTCAGGAAATTATCCTGCGGTTGCAAAACTATTGGGCCGATAAGGGCTGCGCGATTTTGCAACCCTATGACATGGAGGTCGGGGCAGGCACCTTCCACCCCGCGACCACGCTGCGCAGCTTGGGTTCCAAGCCATGGGCTGCGGCCTATGTGCAACCCTCGCGCCGCCCCACCGATGGCCGCTACGGTGAAAACCCCAACCGTTTGCAGCATTACTACCAGTATCAGGTTATCATCAAACCTTCGCCACCCGATATGCAAGACCTCTACTTGGGCTCGCTGGCCGCGATTGGCATTGACGCCAGCCTGCATGACATCCGCTTTGTCGAAGATGACTGGGAAAGCCCAACGCTGGGCGCTTGGGGCTTGGGCTGGGAGGTTTGGTGCGACGGCATGGAAGTGTCGCAGTTCACCTATTTCCAACAAGTTGGCGGCCATGATTGCCATCCGGTTTCGGGCGAGCTGACCTATGGGCTGGAACGGCTTGCGATGTATGTTTTGGGCGTTGATCATGTGATGGACATGCCCTTCAACAACCCACAGTCGCCAATCGCGCTGACCTACGGCGATATTTTCCGCCAGACCGAAGAAGAATATTCGCGCCACAACTTTGACGGCGCTGATACCGCGCAGCTGTTGCGCCATTTCGAGGATGCCGAGGCCGAGTGCCAGCGCCTGCTGGATTTCCCGCCGCTTGATCCAAAGACCGGCAAGACCATCATCATGGCGCATCCGGCCTATGACCAAACCATCAAGGCCAGCCATCTGTTCAACCTGCTTGACGCACGCGGCGTGATTTCTGTGACCGAACGCCAAGCCTATATCGGCCGTGTGCGTGCATTGGCCAAGAAATGCGCCGATGCCTTCCGGCTGACCGAAGCGGGCCGCGATGCCGAGGTGGCCCAGTGAATGGCAAACTTGTCGCGGGGTTTATCGTGATCGTCGGGGCCGTCGCGGGCGTTGCGATGTATTACCTGCAAGAATACGCCTATTACACCAAGGCCGTGTTCAAGCCGGGGGCCGAAATCGCCTTGACCCTGATCAGCTCGGGCCAGCCCGAAGCGATCTTGGCCGAAGGTGTCGAAGGCATCGACGCCGACAGCTCGCCGCTGCGGTTTCGCGCCTGTTTCCACACGCCGCTGACCCAAGCCATGCTAAGCGAGACCTATCAGGCCTATCAAGGCGCTGTGCCGCTGATCGCGCCCTCGTGGTTTGACTGCTTTGATGCCGCCAAAATCGGCGCCGCGCTGGAAAATGGCGAAGCCCTCGCCTTTCTGTCGCAATCCAACATCGCCCCTTCTGTTGACCGCGTTGTCGCCGTCTTTCCCGATGGCCGCGCCTATGCATGGCACCAAATTCACCCCGGAGCCGAGGTTCAATAAATGTCCGACCTGCTGATCGAACTCTTCTCCGAAGAAATCCCCGCCCGCATGCAACTGCGCGCGCGCGAAGACCTGAAATCCTTGATCACCAATGGCTTGGTCGAGGCGGGTTTGACCTATGCTTCGGCGGGCGCCTTCTCGACCCCGCGCCGCCTGACCCTGTCGATCGAAGGCCTAAGTCAACACTCGACCCCCACGCGCGAAGAGCGCAAAGGCCCCAGCGCCAGCGCCCCTGCGGCCGCCATCGACGGCTTTTTGCGCGCCACGGGCCTGACGCTTGATCAGCTGGAACGCCGCGCCGACAAAAAGGGCGAGACGCTTTATGCCGTGATCGAAAAGCCCGGTCGCGCCGCACCCCAGATCATCGCCGAGGTGCTAGAGCGCACAATCCGCAGCTTCCCTTGGCCGAAATCCATGCGCTGGGGCACAGGCTCGCTGCGCTGGGTCCGCCCGCTGCATTCGATCCTCTGCATCCTGTCAGACGAGGGCGGCACCGACATCGTGCCGCTGACGCTTGACGGTCTGCAGACCAGCAACACCACCGCAGGCCACCGCTTTCTGGCGCCAAACCGCTTTTCTGTCACCAGCTTTGACGACTACGCCGGCAAACTCAAACGCGCCCATGTCGTGCTTGACAGTGCCGAGCGCGAGGCCGCCATCCTGCAAGGCGCGCAGAACCTTGCCTTCGCCGCGGGCATGGAACTTGTCGCCGATGACAAATTGCTGACCGAAGTCGCAGGCCTTGTCGAATGGCCGGTGCCGCTGATGGGCCGCATCGACGACGCCTTTTTGGCGCTGCCACCCGAGGTGCTGCAAACCTCGATGCGCGAACATCAAAAGTTCTTCTCGACGCGCAACCCCAAAACCGGCCGCATCGAAGGCTTTGTCACCGTCGCCAATACCGAACCCGCCGACCACGGCGCCACCATCCTTGCCGGCAACCAAAAGGTGCTGTCGGCGCGGCTGTCAGATGCGAAATTCTTCTGGGAAAACGATCTGCGCGTGGCCCGCGCCGGCATGACCGAATGGCTTGATGGCCTGAACGCCGTCACCTTCCACAACAAACTTGGCAGCCAGTCCGACCGCATCGCCCGCATCGCCGCCCTTGCGCGCGAAATCGCCCCCTTGGTCGGTGCCGACGCCGACCTCGCCGAACAGGCCGCCCGCCTTGCCAAAGCCGATCTGCGCTCGGCCATGGTCGGTGAATTCCCCGAACTCCAAGGCCTGATGGGCATGTATTACGCCCGTGCAGCCAACCTGCCCGAGGCTGTGGCGCTGGCCGCCCGCGACCACTACTCCCCCCTCGGCCCCACCGACAGCGTGCCAACCGATCCGGTTTCCGTCGCCGTGGCGCTGGCCGACAAACTCGACACCCTCACCGGCTTTTGGGCCATTGATGAGAAACCCACCGGCAGCAAAGACCCCTTCGCCCT
>NZ_DAIPZF010000015.1:0-13696 GCF_036782355.1 Cypionkella sp. | reverse complement strand
CCTCCTCGCCTTCTTCCACGACCGCCTGAAAGTCTTCCTCAAAGACCAAGGCATCCGCCACGACGTCATCGACGCCTGCCTTGCCATGCCCGGCAATGACGACCTCACCCTCTTGGTCAAACGCGCCGAAGCCCTCGCGGCCTTCCTGAAAACCGAAGACGGCCCGAACCTTCTGCAAGGCTTCAAACGCGCCAACACCATCCTGACGCAAGCCGAGGCCAAAGACGGCGTCGAATATTCCTTCGGTGCAGACCTGAAATTCGCCGATTCCGACGCAGAACGCGCGCTTTTCACCGCCCTCGATACCGCCGAAGCCGCCATCACCCCCGCGATGAAATCCGAAGATTTCGCCACCGCAATGGAGGCTATGGCCAAACTCCGCGCCCCCATCGACGCTTTCTTCACCGCGGTTCAGGTCAATTCTGAAAACGAGATCATCCGCCGCAATCGCCTGAACCTGCTGCACCGCATCCGCGCCATCTGCTCAGGCGTCGCCGATCTCACCAAACTCGACGGCTAGGCTTTCATCTTGGCCTAAATATCCCGGGGGGAGGCCGGTTTGGCCCTGCCAAACTGGCCAGGGGGGCTGGCCCCCCTGCCTTCGCCTCGGCAAAATCCCACAAGCCCGTCACAAAGCTTGCGCCCCACCCCAAGCCGTGTATCCTGCTGGCGCAGAATAAAGGTGCCGCAGTGCAGAAAACCCTCCAAGTCTCTGATTTCACAGAACTTACCCCAACGGCAGATATCCGCGCCGCCGATCACGGCTGGCGGGCCAAATGCCTGCAACGCCTGATCCGCCTCAATCTGCCTGTGCCTGAAACCGTGGCGCTGCCCGCGCAGACCGTGCGCTCGATTGCGGCTGGGCATCCCATTGATATCAAATCCATCCTTTCGCATTTTGGCGCCTCGCCGCTGATTTCGGTGCGCCCGTCTCCGGGCAATCCCGATTGGGGCGGCCCCGGCACCATTCTCAACATCGGCATGAACGCCAGCCGCCATCAAACCTTGGTCAAAACCCATGGCCGCGAGGCCGCTGACGCGCTTTATCTGCGCTTTGTGCAGACCTATGCCACCCATGTCGCTCGTCTTGACCCCGATATGTTTGAAACCGGTCACGCCACCCCCGACGCGTTGCGCGAGGCCCTGCGCCATTACGAGCGCGAGATGGAAGAACCCTTCCCCGAAAGCGCAGAAACCCAGCTTTCAGAGGTGCTTAGGTCGATGGCGCGGGCTTGGGAGGGCACCTCTGCCCGCCTCTTGCGCCAAGCCAAGGGCGCGCCGACCGAGGCCGCTTTAGGCCTTGTGGTGCAGGAAATGGCGCAGGGCATTGGTCAAGGCATCTCTGGCTCGGGGGTGATCCAATTTATTGATCCCGTCACCGGCCTGCCGCTGGTCAAAGGCCGCTATCTTGGCCAAAGCCAAGGCCGCGATGCGCTTAAGAAAAATGAGGCGATTTTTCTCACTCAAGACAAGCGCGGCCCCTCGCTGGAAGACATCGCGCCAGAGATTTTTGCAGACCTTCTTGCCTATGGCGCAATTTGCCGCCGCAAGCTGCGCGAAGAGATGCAGATCGAATTCACCATCGAAGACAGCAAACTTTCGGTTCTGGATGCGGTGAAGGTCGCGCGCTCGGCACGGGCTGGGCTGAAGATCGCGGTGGCCTTGGCCGAAGACGAGATCATCAGTCAAAACGAGGCCGTGCTGCGGGTCGAGCCGCGGGCGCTGTCGGAATTGTTGCACCCGCAGGTCGATACCAGTGCGGCGCGCGATGTCTTTGCCAAGGGCATTGCCGCCTCGCCGGGGGCAGCGGTGGGCCGGATCGTGTTTTCCAGCCAAGCCGCGCAAGCCTCGGCCGCGCGGGGCGAGCCCTGCATCATGGTGCGGCGTGAAACCGCGCCCGAAGACATTCGCGGCATGCACGCGGCGGTGGGCGTGGTGACAGAACGCGGCGGTGTGACCTCGCATGCAGCGGTGATTGCGCGCGGGCTTGGCGTGCCTTGTGTGGTGGGGGCCACGGGTATCCGTTTGGATTCAAAGGAAAAACGCCTACTTGCCGCCGATGGGCGCGTGTTTGGCGAAGGCGATCTGATCACGGTGGATGGCACCACCGGCCAAGTGCTGGCAGGGGCGGCCGAGATGCTGGCGCCGGCCTTGGACGATGCGTTTCGCAAGCTCTTGGGCTGGGCCGATAACGTGCGCGACATCGGCATTCGCGCCAATGCCGACACCCCCGCCGATGCCGCCACCGCGCGCAAATTCGAGGCGCAGGGCATTGGCCTGTGCCGCACCGAGCATATGTTCTTCGAAGAAGACCGGCTTGTGGTGATGCGCGAGATGATCTTTGCCGATACGTCCAAAGATCGCGCCGCAGCCTTGGCGCGCTTGCTGCCGATGCAGCGGGCTGACTTTGTGCAACTGTTTGAAATCATGGCGGGGCTTCCGGTTTGCATCCGGCTGTTTGACCCGCCCTTGCACGAGTTTTTGCCCCACAGCCGCGAAGGCCTGCGCGAATTGGCCGAAGCTTTGGACCGCCCCTTGTCGGAAGTGACCCGCAGGGCCGAGGCCTTGGCCGAATTCAACCCGATGCTGGGCATGCGCGGCGTGCGGCTGGGCGTGGTGCTGCCGGAAATCTATGCCATGCAGGCACAAGCGATTTTCGAGGCCACAGTCGAGGTGGCGCGCAAAGGCACCGCCGTGGTGCCCGAAATCATGATTCCGCTGGTTTCGGCCAAGCGCGAGGTCGAGCTGGTTAAGACCCATATCGACGCGGTTGCGGCCTCGGTTCGGGTGAAATCGGGCGTCGATTTCGATTTTAAACTGGGCGTTATGGTGGAAACGCCGCGGGCGGCTTTGCGGGCGGGCGACATCGCGCAGCATGCGTCGTTCTTGTCTTTTGGCACCAACGATCTGACACAGATGACCTACGGTTTGTCGCGCGATGACGCGGGCCGCTTTATGAACACCTATGTCCAGCAGGGGGTTTTCCCCGAGGATCCCTTCCATGTTTTGGATGTGGATGGCGTCGGAGAATTGCTGCTGATTGGGGCCGAGCGGGGCCGTGAGACGCGCCCTGATCTGACAGTTTCGATCTGCGGCGAGCATGGCGGCAACCCCGAATCGATTGGATTTTGTCGCAAAGCCGGCTTTGATTATGTGTCTTGCTCGCCCTATCGGGTGCCGTTGGCCCGCTTGGCTGCGGCACATCTGGCTTTGGCGGATTTAAAATAAATTATTGTTATCAGGTATTTATGTAATAATTTCGGGGGAAGTCGGCAAGAATCCGCCTGAATTTTGGGCTGGTTGTGAATGAATCTGCCGCATGGGTAGACCAATGGGTTTGGGTGCTTTAGCTCGAGCGGCTGTTGCGTTGGCATCGCCTGCGCACTGCTGCTGAAATAGACTAGGACGAAACATATGCGCTTGCACCAAGCCTGGACCATCGCAGCTGCGGCGTTTTTGGTCTTTAGCGGGGCGGCCTTCGCCGAAGCTACGGTGAGCCAATCCAACGAGCCCGCCTCGTTGATGACTACCCAATTTGCCTCCCTGCTGGGGGCCGAGCATCAGGCCGTGGGCGCGTTGCCTGCCGACCATTTGCAAGAGCTTTTGACTGGGCGTAAGCCAGAGCCTGCGGTGCATGGGCTTTTTGCCAAAACTCCGAAATTGTTTGGCAAGTTGTCGGCCAAGAAGCCGGTCTTGCTGCACTACTCCAAAGCTTGGCTGGAACAGCTGCCCGCGCCCAAGTCTGATCCGCAATGGGACTGCTTGCGCACCGCACTTTATTTCGAGGCGCGCGGCGAAGGCGTCAAAGGCCAATTCGCGGTGGCCGAGGTGATCTTGAACCGCGTTGACAGCACGCGCTATCCCAATTCGATCTGCGGCGTGGTCAAGCAGGGCGGCAATCGCAGTTGCCAATTCTCGTTCAATTGCGATGGCATGGCCGAAGTTCTGGCAAACCCCGATGCTGCCGATATTGCAGGCCGGATTGCGCGGGTGATGATGGATGGCGCGCCGCGCGCTTTGACCGCAGGGGCGACGCATTTTCACACCACTGCTGTCAATCCTGACTGGTCGCGCCGCTTTGCCAAAACCGCCTCGATCGGGTCGCATCTGTTTTATCGGATGCGCTAACGTCGCGGGGCTTGCGCTTGGTGTCGGGTTCGGACTAGGGGCTTGGGGGTCAAGCGGCTAGCTTGCGACAAACTTATCGCCGTTCGAGGGGCCCATGACCAACGACGTAACGCTTGCCTTTGCGCATCCTGAAGAACGCTCGCTGGCCTCGGCGGGGGCAGCGCCTCGCGACCGCATTTCGCTGCGTGATCACATTGTGGCGGTCGATATCGGCGCGTTTCAATCCGAGCGTGGGCATCAGCAACGGGTGATGTTCAATATCGTGGTCGAAGTGCGCCCCGCGTCGCAGCCTTTGAACGACGACGTTGACCTGATTTTATCCTATGATCGGCTGACCGAAGCTGTGGCGACAGAGCTTGCGGCCGAGCGGTTGAACCTGCTGGAAACCTTGGCCGAACGTCTGGCGGAGCGGATTTTGGCCGAACCGCAGGCGATGCGAGCCTTTGTGCGGATCGAAAAGCTGGATGTCGGCCCCTATAAACTTGGGGTTGAGATTGTGCGCAGCCGCGCCGAGGCAGCGATCAAAGTGGTGGGCCATGATGGCGAAGAGGCCTCGGTGCATCCGCTGGTGGTCTATCTGGACAATGCCGCGCTGGCCGCGCCAGATTTGGCGCAGCGGTTGGATGCTTGGCAGGCAGAGGCGCGTCCGGTGATCCTGACCGTGGGTCTGCCGGATCAGCCGCAGCCGCAGACCGGCCACCGCCCGACCCAGCGCCGGGTAGATCTGCTGGCGATCGAGCAAAACGCGTGGGTTCTGGCCGCGCGCGATCCGCGCTGTGTGGTGATGGCGACGCGGACCGAGATTGATTGGGCGATCAAGCGCGGGCAGATGGTGGTTTGGGCGCCGTCAAAACTGGTGCTGGATGCGGTCGATGGCCCTCATAGCCGCGAACCCGTGGCGCTGGCGCTTTGGCTTGCTGAATTGATGGCAGCGGACCGGCTGCTTGTTCACGGCTCTGTTGCATTGCCGGCGGGAAGCCGCGTGCGGGTTGATCGCGGCTAAGGTTTTGGGCTTGCCGGACTGCGCGCCGCGTTTTACCAACGGCGCATGATATATTACCGCCCCATTGCGATGAGTGACCCCGCCCGCCCGAAGGGGGCTTTGCCTTTGGCAGGTGGATGGACCTGGTTTTCGCAGGTCGAGGTGCTGACGCGCGGCGCGCCGTCGCGTATTGCAAGCCTTGCCGATCTTGACGCGGAAACCCGCGATCGGCTGTCGGCGCCGCGTGCCGATTTTGGCGGGCTGAAGCTGGATCGTCCGCGGATCATGGGAATTTTGAACATCACGCCAGACAGTTTTTCCGATGGCGGGCTGTTTTTGAAACCCGAAGCCGCGATGATGCAGGCGCGGGTGATGGCCTCGGCGGCCGATATTCTGGACATTGGTGGCGAAAGCACCCGACCCGGCGCGGTAGAAGTGGCGGCAGAGGAAGAGGCTGCGCGCACCGCCCCGGTGATTGCGGCGCTGCGGAGGGGCGGGCTGGATCTGCCTATCTCTATCGACACCCGCAAAGCTTCGGTCGCAGCGGCGGCTTTTGCGGCGGGGGCGACGATCTTGAATGATGTCACCGCGTTGCAATTTGACCCCGCGATGGCGGGGGTGGCGGCGGCTTTGGGCGCGCCGGTGATCTTGATGCATTCGGTCGCAACCCCTGCGACGATGCAAGCCGACCCGCAGTATGACGACGTGCTGCTGGATGTTTACGACGCGCTCTCCGCCCGCCTTGCGCAGGCCGAGGCCGCAGGCATCCCGCGCGACCGTCTTGCGGTGGATCCCGGCATCGGCTTTGGCAAAACCTTGCAGCATAATCTGACCTTGCTGTCGCGGCTGTCGTTGTTTCACAATCTGGGGGTGCCGGTGCTGCTGGGCGCTTCGCGCAAGCGCTTTATTGGCACCATCGGCGCCGAGGCCGAGGCGCAGAAGCGCGTGCCGGGCAGTCTTGCCGTGGCGCTTGCCGGCGTGGCACAAGGCATGCAGATGATCCGGGTGCATGATGTGGCCGAAACCCGCCAAGCTATTTCGCTTTGGCAAGCCTCAACTTCAGGAGTGGCGTAATGAGTCCCAAGCTTTTCGGCACCGACGGTGTGCGCGGCACCGCCAACAGCTATCCGATGACGGCCGAGATGGCGCTAAAGCTGGGCGCAGCGGCGGGGCGGTTCTTTCGCCGCGATGGCAGCACCGCGCACCGTGTGGTGATCGGCAAGGACACCCGGCTTTCGGGCTATATGCTGGAAAACGCGCTGACGGCGGGGCTGACCTCTACAGGCATGAACGTGCTTTTGCTGGGGCCGGTGCCGACACCTGCGGTGGGGTTTCTGACCCGCTCGATGCGCGCCGATCTGGGCGTGATGATCTCGGCCAGCCACAACCCGCACCATGACAACGGTATCAAATTCTTTGGCCCCGATGGCTTTAAGCTGTCGGATGCGGCCGAAGAGGAAATCTCGGCCATGGTCTTTGGCGATATTGCCTTGGCGCATCCCGAAAACATCGGCCGCGCCAAGCGGATCGAGGATGCGCGCGGCCGCTATCAGGAATATGCCAAGACCACCTTTCCCGCGGGCCTGCGCTTGGACGGGCTAAAGGTGGTGATAGATTGCGCCAATGGCGCGGCCTATAAAACCGCGCCCGAGGTGCTGTGGGAATTGGGGGCCGAGGTGATCTCGGTCGGGGTGACGCCAAACGGCAAGAACATCAACGACAGATGCGGGTCGACCCATACCCAAACCGCAGCCGAGGCCGTGGTGGCGCATGGCGCGCATGTTGGCATCAGTCTGGACGGCGACGCCGATCGGGTGATGATCTTGGACGAAACCGGCCATGTTGCCGATGGCGATCAGATCATGGCGCTGCTGGCGGGGCGTTGGGCGGAGGAGGGGCGGCTGCTGGGTGGCACTTTGGTGGCCACGGTGATGTCAAACCTTGGGCTTGAACGCTTTATGACCGCGCGCGGCTTGCGGTTGGAGCGCACCTCGGTTGGGGATCGTTATGTCGTCGAGGCGATGCGGCGCGGCGGCTTCAATCTGGGCGGTGAGCAATCGGGCCATATCGTGATGACCGATTATGCCACCACTGGCGATGGGATGATTGCAGGCTTGCAGTTTTTGGCGGAAATGGCGCGTTCGGGCCGTGCGGCCAGCGATCTGGTGCGCCAGTTTGAAACCGTGCCGCAGATGCTGAAAAACGTGCGCTATGCGGCGGGGAAAAACCCTTTGGCGGCGGCGACGGTGCAGGCGGTGATTGCCGCCAAGACCCAAGCCATCGAGGGCAAAGGCCGGATCTTGATCCGCAAATCGGGCACAGAGCCGCTGATCCGTGTGATGGCAGAATGCGAAGATGCTGGGCTTTTGGCCGATGTGGTGGGCGAGATCGTTGCCGCGGTCGAGGCTGCGGTTTAAGGTTTGTCGACCAGGCCGTAGTCGCCCAAAAACGCAAGGTGGCCGTGATGGGTGATCCGAGACTCCTCGTAACACCAGATATCGCCGCCACAGCCCGCGACCCAACGGCGGCAAAAGCTGGTATCTTCGCCATGCATCACGCCACCTTCGCGGCCGCGCAGATGGCTGAAGAAGTCATGAAAATTCGCGTCAGGATAGCCGGGGCCGTTGAAATCGGGCACCGGCAGCGCCACGCCCATTTCGGCCATTTTTTCAGGAACCGCGCGTTTCAACAGCATAAATCCGGTACCTGCACCGGGCACCTTGCGAAAGCCATCGCGTCGTTCCAGCGGCCAGGGCTGGCCCTTTTCAAACACGCCCGGGATATTATAGCGCAGCGATTGCGCCAAAAGCGTTGCGGTGCTGGCCCGCTCTGCTTCGGGTTTGACCGCCTCGCGCTCGATTGCACTGCGCAGCGCAGCCCAAGGCATTCGGCGCTGCGGATAGGCGGCAACTGTGAAATCTTCGTCGAAATCCAGAAGCTTAAAGAACAAGTCCGGCTCAAAGCTCATGTCGCTGTCCAGCAAAAGCGCATGGCTGAACTTTGTCAGACCCAAAAACACCGACAACAGGTAATTGCGCGAAATCACCAGATCAGACCATTCATAGGTGCGCAAAGCAAAGCCAATGCCGCGTTTGGAAAGCGCTTGGGTCAGCCCCATCAGCGAATGGACGCAGGGCGTATCAATATGCCCGCCGGTTGGCATCAGGATCAATAAGGTGGTCATAAAATACCTCGTCTTTTGCGGCAAGGTGGCAGGGGGCGGCAGCGTGGTCAAGGGGGGCGCCCCGCAGATCTAGGCGCGCCTTTGGCTTAGGGCCATGCCGCCAAGGATCAGCGCCAGCGCGGCAAAGAAGGTCGGCGGCAGCGCTTCTTTCAGCAAGACCGCGCCAAAGGCCATCGACCACAGCGGCACCTGATAATTGGTCAGCGTCATAAAGCCCGACCCAACGCGGCGAATGATGCTGACCCGCAACAAGGCGGCCAGCGCCGTCGGCATCAGCCCCAGAAACACGATGGCAATGGCGGGCTGCGTGCCCGCCCAGTGCGGCAGGCCTTCAACCGATAGCATCGCAGGCACCAAGACCGCCGCGCCCACAATCAAGGTGGCGGCGGCAAAGCCCACGGGCTCGACTTTGGGGCAGCGCCGCGTCAGCACCGACGAGACCGCATAGCACAGCGCCGCCAGAAAACACGCCAGATGCGGCAGCAGGCTTGGCCCACCCTCCAGCGCGGTTGGGCCCAGCACCAAAACCACGCCGACAAAGCCCAGACCAAAGCCCAAGGATTTGCGCAGTGTCATCTTTTCGTCGGAAAACACATGCGCCAGCGGCAGCACGAACAGGGGCACCGCCGCCATCGACAACCCCGCAAAGGCCGAAGGCACCGAGGCTTGCGCCCAAGACAGCAGGAAAAACGGCAGCGCCGTCGACAGCACGCCCGCAGGCAGGATATAGCGCCAGACCGCCCAGCCCTGCGGCAATCCCAGACCCATCACCCGCAGCGCCAGCAGCAAGGTGACCGCGCCAAAACTGGTGCGCGCGCAGGCAACCGTCAGCGGCCCATAGCCTTCCAGCGCAAAGGCAATCACCATAAAAGTGCCGCCCCAGACAAGGCCAAGAGCGAAAATCGAAAGCCAGTCGTTGCGGGTGGGGGTCATTGCGCCGTCCGTTGGTAAAAGTCTTTGCCCTCAGTGGCCTTGCGCCACGCAAAAGGCCAGAGGTTTCCCTCTGGCCCATCGCTTTTGCAAAGGCGCGCGGCCTTAGTTGCGGGCCTTGTCGACCATTTTGCCCTTGGAGATCCAAGGCATCATGTCGCGCAGCTTTTTGCCGACCAGTTCGATCTGGTGCTCGTCGTTAGAGCGACGCGACGCCTTGATCGTTGGCTGACCAACCGCGTTTTCCAGCATGAAGTCGCGGACGAATTTGCCGGACTGAATATCGGAGAGCACGGCCTTCATGCGGGCCTTGGTCTCGTCATAAGGCAGGATGCGCGGGCCGGAAACATATTGGCCATATTCCGCAGTGTTCGAGATCGAGTAATCCATATTGGCGATGCCGCCTTCATAGATCAGATCGACGATCAGCTTCACTTCGTGCAGGCATTCGAAATAGGCCATCTCTGGCTCGTAGCCCGCCTCGACCAGCGTCTCAAAGCCCATACGGATCAGCTCGACCAAGCCACCGCACAGCACGGCCTGCTCGCCGAACAGGTCGGTTTCGCATTCTTGACGGAAGTTGGTCTCGATGATGCCGGAACGACCGCCACCGATGCCCGAGCAATAGGACAGACCAAGTTCCATCGCTTTGCCAGTTGCGTCTTGGTGCACAGCCACAAGGCAAGGCACGCCGCCGCCTTTGGTGTATTCGCCGCGCACGGTATGGCCTGGGCCTTTTGGCGCCATCATGATGACGTCAACGCCGGGCTTGGTTTCGATCAGGCCAAAGTGGATGTTCAGGCCATGCGCAAAAGCAATCGCAGCGCCTTCGCGCAGGTTGTCATGCACATATTTCTTATAGGTGTCGGCCTGCAATTCGTCGGGCATGGTGAACATGATCAGGTCACACCAAGCGGCGGCCTCTGCAATGCCCATAACCTTCAGGCCTTCGCCTTCGGCTTTCTTGGCGGAAGGCGAGCCTTCGCGCAGCGCCACGACAAGGTTCTTTGCACCCGAATCGCGCAGGTTCAGCGCATGGGCGTGGCCTTGGCTGCCATAGCCGAGGATAGCGACTTTCTTGTCCTTGATCAGGTTGATGTCGCAGTCACGATCGTAATAAACGCGCATGGGGCGCTCCTTTTCATGTTGATGGGGGCAGCATAGGGATTTTTGGGCTGTTTGCTCTGCGTTTTTCTGGTAATTCTGGCAATAACTGGATAATTCATTCCTGAAATAAGCCAATAGCAGAAAAATCATGCAAACCGACGAAACTGACAGGCGCATTCTGCGGCATTATCTGGCTGACCCCAGCCTTGCGCGCGCCGATCTTGCGCAGCAGGCGGGGGTAACGGCGGCGACCTTGTGGCGCAGGCTGGAACGGATGGAGGCGGCGGGGCTGATCGGCAAGCCGCGCGCGGTGATCGACTGGCGCAAGCTGGGCTACGAGGTCGAAGTTTCCTTGCGCTTTACGCTGGATAAAACCGACCCACGCGCCTTTGACGAATTTATTGCCGCCGCCCGCGAGGTGCCCGAAGTGGTGGCGATTGAGACCTTTTTGGGCCGTGTCGATGTGCGGCTGAACGTGATCGCGCGCGATATGGCGCAGTATCAGCAGATCTACCGCCAGCAGATTTTGGCGCTGCCGCATATTGCTGAACTGGACGCGCTGATGCTGATTGCCACGATAAAAGACGGCGAGGGGCTGCCGCTGTGATGGATCTGGATGATATCGACCGGATGATTTTGCGCGAAGTGTCGCAGGACGCGGGCCTTTCGGCGGGCGAGTTGGGGCGGCGGCTGGGGCTCAGCCAGCCTGCGGCTTGGCGGC
Organism: Cypionkella sp.; assembly: GCF_036782355.1. Lineage (NCBI taxonomy): Bacteria > Pseudomonadati > Pseudomonadota > Alphaproteobacteria > Rhodobacterales > Paracoccaceae > Cypionkella > Cypionkella sp. The sequence goes on along the minus strand of NZ_DAIPZF010000015.1, from coordinate 2,644 downwards.
GGATCAAGCGGCTGCAAGAGGCGGGCGTGATCGCGGGGGCGCGGGTTGATGCCGACCGCGCGGCGCTTGGCTTTGGCGTGACGGTGTTTCTGGGGGTGAAATTGGCAACCAAGGGGCGGGTTTCGTTGGAAGATTTCGAACGCGCGGCGGGCGCGATCCCCGAAGTGCAGGTGGTGCAGCACGTTTTGGGGCTGTTTGATTACCGCCTGCGCGTGGTCGCGCGCGACATCGCCGATTTCGAACGTGTGCTGCGGCGGCGGGTGATGACGCTGCCCGGTGTTGGCCAAGTCGAGGCGAATGTGCTGCTGACCGAAGAACGCCGCCGCGGCCCCTTGGGTTAAAGGGGCTGGTTTTTGGCCCCTGCTGCGCTATCTTGCGCTGAAATAAGGGAGAGCGTCGATGAAACTGCCACATGCACATGTCGATCCAGAGGGTCTGGAAGAATTCTCGGTGGTCTTCACCGATCGGTCTTTGAACCATATGTCGGCCAAATTCCAAGGCGTGATGCGCGATGTGTCGGGCCTGCTGAAAGAGGTCTACAACGGCTCGGCCACAGCGCTTATTCCGGGCGGTGGCAGCTATGCGATGGAGGCCGTGGCGCGGCAGTTTGGCCAAGGCAACGTGCTGATCGTGCGCAACGGCTGGTTCTCCTATCGCTGGACGCAGATCTTTGACGCCGGTGGTTTTGCGCAATCGACCACCGTGGTGATGGCGCGCGCGGCTGGCAATGGCGCGAAAGCCCCGTTTGCGCCGCCTCCGATCGACGAGGTTTGTGCCAAAATCCGCGAAACCAAGCCCGAGGCCGTGTTTGCGCCGCATGTGGAAACCTCGGCCGGAATTATCCTGCCCGATGATTATATCGCCGCCATGGCTGCCGCCGCGCATGAGGTTGGCGCGCTGATGGTGCTGGACTGCATCGCCAGCGGCTGCATCTGGGTCGATATGGCGGCGACGGGGGTCGATGTGCTGATCTCGGCGCCGCAAAAAGGCTGGTCGGCCTCGCCTTCGGCTGGCATCGTTGTGTTCAGCCCCTTGGCCGAAGCGCGGCTTGAGGCGACAACCTCGAACAGCTTTGCGATTGATTTGAAGAAATGGCGCAGCATCATGGCCACCTATGAAGCGGGCGGCCATGCCTATCACGCCACCATGCCAACCGATGCGATTGTCGGCATGCGCGAGGCTATGCTGGAAACCAAAGCGATGGGCTTTGCCGAGGCCAAGGCCGCGCAATGGGCCTTGGGCCGTGCGGTGCGCGCCCTGCTGGCAGAGCGCGGCGTGGTCTCGGTTGCGGCCGAGGGCTTTGCCGCACCGGGTGTCGTGGTCAGCTTTACCGAAGATCCGCTGGTGCAAAACGGCGCAAAGTTCCGCGAGCTGGGCATGCAGATCGCGGCTGGCGTGCCTTTGCAGGTGGGCGAGGGCGCTGAATTCCGCACCTTCCGGCTGGGGCTGTTTGGTCTGGATAAGCTGGTGGATGTCGACGCCACCATGGCGCGGCTGCGCAGGGGCGTAGAGGCGGTTTTGTAACCTACGCAACCTCTTTTTTTCAAAGGGGCCGCCCGGTTTGGCGGCCCTTTTTCAATCGGCGGCGCGCAGGCCAAGCCCGGCTTTCATCAGGGTTTTGCGCAAAGGCGCAAGGCTATAGGCGGCGTTCAAAGCGCCCGCGCGCAGATCGCGCAGCCCTTGGCCCTGCATCATCGACGCGCGGTTCAGCGCATCAATCCCCGTCACCCGCGCGGCCACATCCAGATGGCGGCTGCGGTGATAGGCGTCAAGCATGGCTGGGCTGCCAAGCCCCGCCCGGTCGGCCTGCGCCAAGTCGAGCAGGCAGGCCAGATCGGCAAGGCTCATGTTCAAACCCTGCGCGCCGATGGGCGGCAGCACATGCGCGGCCTCTGCCAAAAGTGCGGTGCGCTCGCCCGACATCCGGTCGGCAACCTGCGAGATGATCGGCCAAAGCGAACGCGGGCTGGCAAGGCGCAGCTCGCCCAAAATTCCGCAAGACCGCAGATTTGCCGCCGCTTCGAACTCTGCCACCGGCAGGGCCGCCAGCCGCTGGGCCTCGGGGCCTGTCTCCATCCAGACCACGGCAGAGCAGGGGCTGCCGTCGCGATCAGGCAGCGGCACCAAGGTAAACGGCCCACCAGAGCGGTGAATTTCGGTCGAAACATTGTGATGCGGGATCGGGTGGCGCAGGGCAAAAACCACGGCCTTTTGCCCGTAGCGCGTTGTTTTCACAGAAATTCCCAAAGCCTCGCGCATGGGCGAGGACCGCCCATCTGCCGCGATCAACAGTTTGGCCGCAATTTTTTGCCCATCCGACAGGGTCACCAGCGCCTCAGCCTCGCGGGTGAGCAGGCGGGTGGTGGCAAGACCGGGCAGAAACCGCACATTTCGCAGCTCTGCCAGCCGCGCCACCATTTCGCGCCGCAAAAGCCAGTTCGGCAGATTCCAGCCAAAGGGCAGATCGGAAATCTCGCTGGCGTCAAATTCTTTGGTCACCCGCGGCACCGAATCGACACCGCCCGCGTCGATGATCCGCATGATTTGCAACGGGGCGGCATAGGGCAAAAGCCGCGACCATAGGCCAGTCTCTTGCAGCACCTTGACCGAGGGTTGCAAAAACGCGGTGGTGCGCAGATCGGCG